>JAUYED010000014.1 GCA_030691525.1 Bacillota bacterium
GGGTTTTACGCCTGCGGCTGGCGGTACTTTTGTACCGGTACAAAAGTACCCAAAACCCCGCTGGGGCGGTACCGGCTGGCGCCCCTTCGGGGCTTGCCGCTAAAGCCCCAGACCCCACTGGATATAGTACGGGTATGTGAAGCCACCCACCCCTATCCTCCCGTTGCGGGGGATTTATATTATCAGGGTAATAAGTTACGGGAGGAGACTGATGGTTTGGGTCTTTTGCTCCGGTATTGGCTGGCGCACCTTCGGCGCTTGCCAATAAATCGCAAAAAACCCGTCGAGTGTTGTGTTCTTAAAAATTGAGGACAAGGGCAGAGAAGCGGTTGTTAAGCGGTTATAGAGCGGTTATGGAGCGGTTGTTGAACGGCAAAAGGAAATTACTACGTCACTATGATATTTAAAATTCGGGAAATGCAAAATTACTTCTTTCCCATCTCAGCCCTATTCTTGGCCAGCATCTTCAGGTTGTCATTGAGGTACCTTTCCAGCTCCCGCAGGACATCGTCGGCGTACGCTTTTGCGCCCGTCTTGATCTCCTTGGCATTTTTCTGCGCATCGCCCATTATCTCCTGCGCCTTCTCGTATGCGTGCTGAGTAATCTCGTGTTCCTCCAGCAACTGCTCCGCCCTGCGCTTGGCTTCACGGACTATGGCTTCGGCTTCCTCATGCGCGTCGCGGATGATCCTCTGCCTCTCAAGGTTGAGCATCTGCGCCTGCTTTATATCATCGGGCATGTTTATCCGGATGCGGCTTATGATATCCAGCGCCGCCTCTTTATCCACAATCTTCTTTCTTGTCAGCGGTATCGTCGAGCTGTTCTCTATCTCTTCCTCAAGCATTTGAAGAAGGTCAATGACGTTCATTCTTTTGCCCCCCGTTCATTTTATTTTCAGGCGTTCCGAGATCTCTTCTATGATACATTCCGGAAGCATGCCGGCTAAGCTGCCTCCGTATCTCCCCACTTCACGGACGATGCTGGAACTCAGGTACGAATACTGCAGCGACGGCATCAGAAAAACGGTCTCCATGTCGGGGTATAGAGCACTGTTTACTGCTGCCATCTGGAATTCATATTCAAAATCGGATATAGCGCGAAGGCCCCGCAGCACGAAGTGCGTGCCTCTTTTTTGCATGTAATCGGCAAGCAGGCCGTCGTACGTGTCCACTTCCACCCCGGGGATGCCCTCCGTGGCTTTCCTGATGAACCCGACCCGCTCACTGACGGAAAAAAAGCTCTCTTTCCTTTCGTTGTTGAGCACTGCCACTATCGTTTTGTCAAACAGCCCGGAAGACCTTTTTATAACGTCAATATGACCGTTTGTGATGGGGTCGAAGCTCCCCGGATAAACGCAGTTTTTCATTTTTTTCACCTTCTTATGAATGAAACGGACGTCCCTCCGTATTTTCGCGTGTCATAAACCTCGTACAGAGTATCATTTAGAGAGTTCTCAAGTCCCGTTTCGTGTTCCGCTATTGCGACGCCACCCTCCGCCAGGAGGCCTTTTTCGAAAATCATTTGTACCGCCTTCCGGAGACAGCCGGACCGGTATGGAGGGTCCAGAAAAATTATATCAAATTTCCTTCCATTTGAAGCGAAAAAGTTGAACGCAGCTTCATAATCCTGCCTGATGATCTCAGACCTGTCCGAAAACCCCAGCTTTTGTGCATTCTCCCTTATCTGCTTTGCGCATTCTTCCTGGCTGTCCACGAAGACACACTCTTCTGCCCCACGGCTCAGCGCTTCCAGCCCCATGCTTCCCGAGCCCGCAAAAGCATCAAGTACGGTTTTCCCCGCGATACGGAATTGCAGTACGCCGAACACGGATTCTTTGACCCGGTCGAGGGTCGGCCGCGTGTCCTTTCCGGCCGGGGCTGCGATGCGCCTTCCCTTGGCCGAACCCGCGATTATGCGCATCATTTTCCCTCATCCTTTCAGCAACGGGTTGATATTATTTTTTCTTTGCCCTTCTGATGATGCGCTCCTCGGTCACGACGGCGTCCATGCAGATGTCGTTTTCCCCGTTGGGCAGCTCCTCTTGAAGCTGCTCTTCATAGCAGAGCCCTATCTTGAATATTTTTGGCGCCTCGGCGAGAAAACGGTCATAGAAGCCCGCGCCGTAGCCGATCCTGCGGCAGCCGGTGTCAAAGGCGACGCCGGGAACGATCGCCGCGTCAATGCTTCCGGGCATGCAGACGACGGAAGAATATATGTCTGGCTCAAATATGCCCCAGGCGTTCAGGCGGAAATCGCTTTCCCCCATGGGCATGGCAGCGACCATGCGGTTGTCTTCTTCGATTATCGCAGGGTAAAAGACGCTTTTCCCACATCTCTCTGCGTCCTTTATTATCCTTTTCGTTCTTACTTCGTTTTTAAAGTCCAAATATATGAAAATTGATTTTGCGCGTTTGTACTCGGGCATTTCCAGCACCCTCTGCGCTATCCTCCGGGACTTTCCTTCCGCAACTGGTACAGGGAGGCAAAGCCGTGCCCGGATCATTTTTTGCCTGAATTCAGATTTGTCCACCTATGCTCTCCTTAACGCCTATCTTGCGGCATTTGCTGAGATGTCATCATCATGCAGGTAGATCCTGGGCACTCTCGGGCTGATAGAGAGCAGTATTTCATAGCTGATGGTATCCGCCCACTTTGCCATCTCTTCTGCGTCTATCATCTCCATGCCCTGACGGCCGAGGAGCACTGCTTCATCTCCCGTTTTGACTCCTTCAATCCCCGTAACATCCACCATCAGCTGGTCCATGCACACCCTGCCGAGTACGGGAGCGCGATTTCCTTTGATGAGCACGGAAGCCCTGCTGCTTAGCACCCTTTTATACCCGTCGCCGTATCCCACGGGAAGCGTGGCAACCGCAGTTTTCCTTTTCGTGACGAACGTCCTGCCGTAGCTGACGGAAACTCCCGGGGGCAGCGTCTTTACCATCATAACGTGTGTTTTCCATTCCATCGCAGGGTACAGCGGTATTATCTTTTCCACTTCGTCTGAGCCGTAGTAGCCGTAAACAGAAATACCTGCGCGCACCATGTCATAATGCGTCTGCGGCAAGCGCAGGATAGCGGCGCTGTTTGCCGCGTGTATCATCGGGGAAAAACCCATCTTTCTTATCTGCGCTGCCATATCATCAAAAACGGCCTTCTGCTTGAGCGTAAACGCGATGTTCTTCGCATCTGCCGCAGCAAAATGCGTAAAAAGCCCTTCCAGTTCCACATGCCTGCATTCCTTGATGAAGCGGGCGAGCTGCATGAGTTCTCCGATTTCCCGTATGCCTATGCGCGACATTCCGGTATCCACCTTGATGTGTATGCGCGCCTTCCTTCCCGTCTTTGCCGCGCAGTTTTCGAGCAAGCGCACTCCTTCTTCATCAAATACCGTCTGCCGCAGCCCGTGTTTCAACACTGTCTCTTCCATACCGGGTGTTATACCGCCAAGCACCAAGATGGGCGCTCCGATGCCTGCATGCCTCAGCGCTTCCGCTTCTTCAGGTATGGCTACGCCCAGCCAGTCTGCCCCGCTGTCCAATGCCGCGCTTGCGACCTGTATGCTGCCATGCCCGTACCCGTCCGCCTTGACCACCGCCATGAGCTTAGCCCCGCTTGCGATCCTTTTGAGGTTGGAAACGTTCTTCATGACATTATTCAGGTTGACTTCGACGAAAGTAGGCCTTCCCAAAGATTTCTCCCCTTTAACATCAGTATTCAGCGTTCAGCTATAGAACTCTTCAATTATTCTATATTATATCATAATCGCAAACCGAGCAAAACGCTATAGAAGGGCAAATCGTTCTCATATTATCAGCCATGCTTAGTGCTTGACCGTCCGGTTCATATTCAAAGCGCACTTTTTCTTTAGCAGGACTGTTATGATAAACAGCAAAATGAACCCCGCAAAGGTTATCCCGCCCCAGAGGGCGGATGTTTTGCCCATACTTTCGACGGCGGGAAGGAAAGCAGGGCGGGTGCCGCCAATGAAAGCGGTAGTGAAAACATAGGCAAAGGCGGCGGAAACGATGCCGTGAAAGAGCTTGGACAATATGAAACGGCCCGGCTTGATGCTTGCGCGGGAAAGGAAGCCGAGGGACTGAGCGAGCACTGAAAGCCCGCCGAAAGAAATGATGAACGTCAGGATCGCTGCAAGATCGGGAAGTGCCCCTCCGGCGGAGCTGGCAGCACGGCACCCCGTTGTGATCTCTATCACGCCGGAAAGCAAGGGCTGCGCCTGGGACGCAGGGAAGCCCATGGCAGAAAGGGGAAAACTCAGGAGCTTTGAAAGGGCTGCAAGGATGCCGCTTGCGCGAAGGGATTCAGTCAGAAGAAAAAATACCATGATGTACCCGCATATCAGAAGCATCGTCGCCATGCCTTCGCTGATGGCATCCGAAAGCGCACTGCCCAGCGGAGACGCATGGGAAGATTTTTTTATAAATGCTTCCTTAGCGCGGGAAAGGACGCTTCCTTTTTCCATAGGGCGGGGCATTTTCGCGCCGATACTGAGGACCAGCCCGACGACGAGAGAGCCGAGATAGTGGGACAGTGCGATGACATAGCCGGCGGCAGGGTCGCCCAGCATCGCGACGCCTACTGTCCCGATCATGAAAAGCGGCCCAGAAGTGGAGCAGAGCGGCGCCGTGCGCGCGGCTTCACTGCGGTCTATCTTGCCTTCCAGCACGTACTGCGAGAGAAGTTTAGCTCCCGCGGGATAGCCCGAAATGATGCTCATGACATAGGCGTAAACGGAATATCCGGAGCATTTGAAAAACCTTCTGGCAGCGCTGCCGAGCAGGATGGCAAGGCAATCCGCCGCCCCGCACTGCTCCAGAAGCGATGCTCCGACAAAAAAAGGCAGAAGCGCAGGCAATACCGCACCGAACCACAGCGTCAGCGCGTTCTTTGCTGCGTTCAAAGAATTAACGGGAAAAACCAGGATGGATACGGCCAGGACAGCCGCCATAAAAAGCAGAGAAAACCCTCGTTTCAATTCAATACCTACATACGAATAAAATATATCTTCCTAACAGATGCGTATGAAGGGGCGGCTGCCGTTATGAAAAACGGGTAAACATGAAGAGGTATCATGACGGCATTAATTTTCTGCATGACGAATGTTTCAGGGAAACGCAGCGCAAAAACCGGACTCCAAGATACATAATCTAACGTTTTATAAAATAATCCAAAAATATTTGAAAACTCGTCAAAACAGAGGGGGTTTTACATTGAAAAGGTTTCGGCGATGATGTAAAATAATAAAGTGTCCTTAGAGATACACTTCTAAGATATGACCGATTTTTCCGAAAGGAGTCCGAATAAAATGCCGTTGTCCGAAAACCTGATAATGCGCGCCAAAGCCCTGCACAAGCATATCGTGCTTGCGGAAGGCGCCGAAGAGCGGACTCAATCAGCTGCGCGCATGATCGCCGGGGAAGGCATGGCGAAAGTCACGCTCGTGGGGAAGGAATCTGCCATCAGGGCGGCAATCCCCGAACTCGACAAACTGGGTATTACCGCAGTTGAACCCGAAAAGTCCCCTAAATACCGGCAGTATGCATCAGAATTTTATGAGATGAGAAAAGAAAAGGGAATGACGCCTGAAGAAGCGCTTGAACTCATGAAGGACGAGGTATATTTCGCCACCATGATGGTAAAAGCGGGGGACGCAGACGGCATGGTGGCCGGAGCCATACATACTACGGGAGAAACCCTCCGCCCTGCGCTCCAGGTCATAAAGACAGCGCCGGGCATATCCATCGTCTCAAGCATCTTCCTGATGGAACTCCCCAAGCCGGAATACGGCTACAACGGGGTTTTTATTTTTGCGGACTGCGCCCTGATAGTTAACCCCAGCGCCAAAGAACTCGCTTCCATAGCAATCGCCGCAGCGAGGTCGGGAAGGGCGCTGACGGGGATGGAACCCAGGGTGGCGATGCTTTCTTTTTCCACCAAGGGCAGCGCGAAGCACGAGATGGTGGATAAAGTGGTGGAAGCGACAAGGATCGCAAAAGAGATGGATCCGACATTGATAATTGACGGGGAACTTCAGGCGGATGCTGCGCTTGTGGCGTCCGTGGGCCTGCTGAAATCTCCGGGCAGCCCTGTGGCGGGGAAAGCCAATGTGCTGATATTCCCCGACTTGAATTCGGGCAACATAGCATACAAATTGGTCCAGAGGTTGGCGGGCGCCGTCGCCATGGGGCCTATCACACAGGGCCTTGCAAAGCCGGTCAACGACCTTTCCAGAGGGTGCGTCCCCAGGGATATAGTGACGGTGGCAGCCATCACTGCCCTTCAGGCCAATAATTAGGGGGTTCAAAAATTGAACATTTTGATAATAAATGCAGGGAGCTCGTCCATCAAATACCAGTTGATTGATACTAATGCGGAAGAAGTTATCGCAAGAGGCTTAGTTGAGCGTATAGGGATAAGTGGCTCTGATTTAAAGCATATACCCTCGGTCAAAGAACCATTAATAATTAATAAAGATATAGAAAACCACGAAGAGGCAATAAAACTGGTGCTTGAATACCTCGTACATCCTAAGTATGGCGTTATAAATGATCTAAAACAAATAAACGCTGTAGGCCACCGCGTGGTGCATGGCGGAGAAAAGTTTTCGAGCTCTGTCATAATAACCGAGGACGTGATGAAAGCCATCGAGGACTGCATACCGCTGGCACCGCTCCACAACCCGCCCAATATCCTGGGCATACGCGCGTGCCAGAAGGTAATGCCCGGCGTCCCTATGGTAGCTGTATTCGACACGGCGTTCCATCAGACGATGCCCAAACATGCATTCCTTTACGGCCTGCCATACGAGGACTATACAGAGCTTCGCATCAGAAGGTACGGATTCCATGGAACGTCGCACTACTATATTTCCCGGCGGCTGGCCCATCTCATAGGCAAGCCCGTGGACAAGCTAAAAATCATCACCTGCCACCTCGGCAACGGTTCCAGCATTACCGCAGTAAAGTATGGAAAGTCCATAGACACAAGCATGGGGATGACGCCGCTTGAAGGGCTGATAATGGGAACGCGCTGCGGCGATATTGATCCCGGGGTCATCAAAGTCCTGATGGACAAGCGGGACCTCGACGCGCAGCAGATGAACGACTACCTGAACAAAAAGTGCGGCGTACTCGGGCTGTCCCAGATAAGCAGTGATTTCAGGGACCTTGAAGCCGCAGCTGAAGCAGGCAATGAACACGCCGCGCTCGTGCGCGAAACATACTGCTACAGGATAAAGAAATATATAGGGGCTTACGCCGCGGCGATGGACGGGGTGGATGCGATAGCATTCGGGGGCGGAATAGGGGAAAACGACCCCGGCATCCGCGCCATTTCCCTGAGGGACATGAACTATCTCGGCATCAGGATAGACCAAAAGGCCAACGACACTTACGGGAAGGAAATACGCATTTCTGCGCCCGATTCCAAAGTAGAGGTCTGGTGCATACCTACGAATGAAGAGCTCACCATCGCAAAGGAAACGAGGGCGCTGGTGGAATAAACGCCCATATTTTATTGACAAAGGGTGGAGCCATAAGTATAATCATACCGGTTAAGGACCGGAGGGGCATGTTATGGTACTGGACATCCAAAGGGCGCTTAAAAACCCGGGTGAAAAATTCGGGCTTTTTATAAACGGCAGGATGGAAAGTTTTGAATTTGCCGGAGATACTTACGAATTCATCGTGCCGCTTGAGCTCAAAGGCGGGTACAGCTGCATCGCCGATACATGCATCATAAAAGCAATGCTGCGTGCAGAAGTGGGGACGCTTTGCGCAAGATGCCTTTCAAAAGTGGAAATGCAAATGGACATCCTTTTTTCCGAAGAGTTTGTGAGAGAAGCGGACTCTGAGAACCCCGAGAGGCGGGTATATGCAGGAGAAAGCATTGATTTGGACAGCGCTATCATCGAGAACGTGATCCTCAGCCTGCCTATACGCGTATTATGCAAACAGGACTGCAAGGGGCTTTGCGCAAAGTGCGGAAGTAACCTGAACGAAGGAAAATGCGGCTGCAGGAAACCGCACATGGCGGTATAAGATAAGAGTTTTATACGTTGATGACAAGGAGGTGTTAGATAAAGATGGCGGTACCCAAGAGGAAAACATCCAAGATGAGGAAACGTTCAAGAAGGGCAAACTGGAAAACGGCGCTTCCAACGCTGACAGAATGTTCGCAGTGTCATCAACCCAAGCTCGGGCACAGGGCCTGCCCCACCTGCGGCTATTATGACGGCGAAAAAGTCATAGCGGTCGCGTCCGATAAAAAGAAAGAAAAGAAGACCAAGGAAGAAAAGGCCGAGAAGCAGGAGAAAAAGACAGAGAAAAAACAGGAGAAAAAGCCGGAAAAGAAGCTTGAGTCCAAGGGAAGAGAAAAGGGAGATTAAAGGGAAGAGGAAAGAAAGTAATATTGCTAAGAAACCTTCAGAATATGGGGGTTTCTTTTTGTATTGGGAGGGGGGCAAACTCAATGTACAATTTACAATTCAGGAAAGCTACATTGCGAGTGCTTCGAAGCAATGACAGAAGAGTTAAAATGCCTACCCCTAACCCCTCCCGTTGTCAACCAGAGAGATAGTACGGGTTGGGAGAACGGGAGGGGAAAATTACCTTTTGGGGGCTGCGGGTATTTGGGAAAGGGGCTTCGCCCCTCTTCCCAAGCCCACACCCCGAATTAGTACGGGTTACTACGTCTGATTAAGCCGATTACAGAGGCAGGCCAAGAGATTGCTTCGTTGCTGCGCTCCTAAGCAATGACAAGAGTGGGGCGTTGGAGAGGTTATTGAGGGGTTAATAAGTATCAGAGGAGATGTGGGTCATTTCTATATTAAGTTTTATAACGTTTTTTTTATTGCGTTATACGTCAATTTTTAATATACTAAAATATACTTAGGATGATGGGTTGGAGGGTGGAGCCGTGAAGATCGCTGTTGATGCAATGGGCGGAGATAATGCTCCTTCTGCCGTAGTCGAAGGGTGCCTTATGGCGCTGAATGAATACCATGACGTCAAAATAAACCTGTATGGCAGGACGGATGAAATAAATGCCCTGCTTTCGGGGAAAACATACGATAGTAAAAGATTAAACATCATCCACACTGAACAGGTCATCACAAATCATGAACATCCCGTGGAAGCAATAAAAAGAAAAAAGGATTCCTCGATGGTCGCTGCGCTCCAGGCGCTTGCCGATGAAAAGGTGGACGCCTGTATTTCTGCCGGCAACACGGGCGCGCTGCTCGCGGGAGCAATCCTGATAGTCAGAAGGAGCAAAGGGATAAAAAGGCCCGGTCTTGCTCCGATACTGCCCACCGCTGCCGGCAAGGGCGTGCTCGTCATAGATGCCGGCGCAAACGCGGACTGCCGCCCCGACCACCTCGCCCAGTTCGCGGTGATGGGCTCCATTTTCATGGAAAAAGTCATGAGTGTGAAAAACCCTAAGGTAGGGCTTTTGAACATCGGTTCGGAAGAGGAAAAAGGGAACGAGCTGACGAAAGCGGCATATCCTTTGCTGCAAACCATGCCTATCAACTTCAAGGGCAACTGCGAAGGAAGGGAAGCACTTTCGGGAGATTTTGATGTGATAGTATGCGATGGTTTCGTAGGCAATGTCCTTCTGAAGAATACCGAAGGCACCGCTGCAATGCTCTTCAGCGCGCTTAAAAGTGAGCTGAAAAAAAACTTCAGATCTAAAATCGGAGCTTTTCTCTGCATGCCCGCGCTGAAAAGGTTAAAAGACAGGATGGACTACACCGAGTACGGCGGCGCGCCGCTTCTGGGCATCTCCAAAGGCGTCATAAAAGCGCACGGGAGCAGCGACGCCAAAGCCATCAAAAACTCCATCAGGCAGGCAAGGGCTTTCGTGAAATTCGGCGTCGCAGAGAGGATAGCCGATGTTGTAGCGCAGATCGAGGCAGAGCAAATTTTTATTGAAAAATAATTTTTGAACGTTAAAATATAATTGTAACGATAGGAGCGCCATCTACCGTTCAACGTCATGAGGAGGTGAAAAAATGGTTTTTGAAAAAGTTAAAGGCATCATTGCCAAACAGCTGGGCATCGAAGAAAGCAAAATCACCATGGATTCGCACTTGGTAGACGATTTGAAAGCGGATTCGCTGGACATCGTGGAATTGATCATGGACCTTGAAAAGGAATTCGACATTGAGATACCTGACGAAGACCTTCCCAAGGTATCCCGCGTGAAGGACATCGTATTTTACATCGAAAGCAATATATGATTCTATCATCCGCTATTATTTCTAGGAGCCCTGCGCCGAAAACCGGTCCGGGGCTCTATTCACAAAGGAGGAAGCTTTGTGGGAAAAAGCACACTGGAAGCGGCTGTGAAGCTGGAAAGAGAGATCCATTATACATTCAGCAATAGAAGACTGCTGGAGCAGGCGCTGACCCATTCATCCCATGCCAATATTGCGGGTGTCATAAGCAACGAAAGGATGGAGTACCTCGGGGACGCCGTGCTTGAGCTGGTTGTGTCGGAACACCTTTATTCACAATTTCCCGATGCAAACGAAGGCGAACTGACCAAGCAAAGGGCCAAAATTGTGAGCGAGCCGTCTCTTGTCTCTGCAGCTATGGAGCTGGACATAGGTGTGTACCTGATGCTCGGCAAAGGGGAAGAAATAACTGCAGGCCGGGAGAAACCCTCTATATTGGCCAATACATTTGAAGCTGTAATCGGAGCGGTATACCTTGACGGCGGGCTAAAGCATGCAAGAAAATTCATAATGAAAAATCTTATCGCGCACATGCCCAATATTGATAAGCGGGAAGAAAACAGGGATTTCAAAACGGAACTGCAGCACGCCTTGCACAGCAGCTACGGCTGCGATGCCGTCTATAATACGCGGGGTGTTTCGGGGCCTGCACACAACAGGATCTTTTACTCCAAGGTGTACCGCGAGGGTGCCCTTATCGGCCGGGGAGAAGGGAAGAGCAAGAAGGAAGCGGAGCAGAAGGCCGCAAAACAGGCGCTTGAAAACGGGTTGAAAGCCGTCAAATAAACAATTTACAATTCGGGAAATACTGCGTAGTAAGCGCTCCGAAGCAATGGCAGAGGCAGGGCGTTGGAGAGGTTATAAAGCGGCAGAGGAGCGGTTATTAAGCGTCAGAGAAGATTTGGGTCATTACTATGGGGTTTATGCCTCCGGCGGGTGGCCTTTTTACCGCCAAAAATGCCACCGAAAAGGCGCTGGGGCGGTACCGGCTGGCGCCCCTTCGGGGCTTGCCGCTAAAGCCCCAGACCCCATCGGATATAGTACGGGTATGTGAAGCTACTCACCCCTACCCCTCCCGTTATCGAGTTGGGAGGATGTCGAAGTTGTCATTAAACGGGAGGAGTGTTTTGGTTTGGGTGTCGGCTCAGAATTGGCCTTCCGTCCCTACGGGACTACAGGCACAATAATTCACCGATACCCATCGGAGTGTCGGATTCTTTCAAGAATAGGGTAATGGCGTTGGAGAGGTTATAGGGCGGCAAGGGGGAATTGCTGCGGAGCTAACGTTCCGAAGCAATGGCGGGGAAATCCGGGCTATTCTCCTTTTTTATATTCCGAATAAACTGATGCGGCATATAATTAAGCCGTTTTTTATTTTATTCTAATACATCCTATGGTAAAATTACTTAAAAGATATACATCGTATTATTGAAAGGCAAGTGGCGCTATTTGATACTCAAACGCTTCGAGGTCTACGGCTTCAAGTCCTTTGCCGAAAGGATGGAAATACGCTTCGACAAGGGCATAACTGCCATCGTGGGGCCTAACGGGACGGGGAAAAGCAACATCGCCGACGCCGTACGCTGGGTGCTGGGCGAGCAGAGCAACAAATCGCTCAGGACGCAGAGGACGGACGACATCATCTTTGGCGGTACGGAGAACAGGAAGCCCCTCTCATACTGCGAAGTTTCGCTGACGTTTGATAATCCGGACGGGCTGCTGGCTATTGATTTTTCGGAAGTCACGGTGACCAGGCGCGCATACCGTTCAGGCGAGAGCGAATATTTCATCAACCAGAACCCCTGCAGGATGAAAGATATAAGCGACCTTTTCAGGGATACAGGAATAGGCAGAGAGGGATATTCCGTCATCGGGCAGGGGCGCATAGACGAGATATTGAGCACGCGCCCCGAGGACAGGCGCGCCATCTTTGAAGAAGCGGCGGGGATCGGGAAATACCGCAGCCGCAAGGAAGAGGCGGAGAGGAAGCTGGACGCGGCGGAGCAGGACCTGCTGCGGCTGCATGACGTCATAGGGGAATTGGAGATACAGCTGGCCCCGCTTGCAAAGCAGTGCGAAGAAGCCAAGAAGTACCTCGGATTCAAAGAACGCCTGAAAGAGCTGGAGATAAACCTTTTTCTGGCTAAGTACGACGAGGGGCAGGAGAAACTGGATTCGCTGAAAAGCATGATGCAGGGGATGGCGGAGGAGTGCGGGGCGAAGGTGGGGTATGAGACGCAGATCGCAGATGCCATCGCAGAGTCTGAAAAAACCATAAGCCAGCGGGAAGAAAGGATAGGCGCCATGCAGAGCAAAGCGCTTGAATTCTCTTCCCTGCTTTCACAGACGGCCGGTGAAAAGAACCTCATCCAGGAGAGGATAGAAAACATCAAAAAGGACAATGAGCGGATACTATCCGAAGCTGATGCGCTGAAAAAGGAAGCGGAAGAGGGATCCCGGGAGTATGAAGAGAGCAGCCGGAAAGCCGGGGAATGGCTTGCGGAAGGAAGCAAAAGCCGCGAAACGCTGAAGGACGTTGAAACGGAATATAAACGGCTGACGGATGAAATAGAAAAGTGCGAAACGGCGATGTCGGGGATCCAGGGAGTGATGAGGGAATCATTGAGCCGGCTTTATGAAGAAAAGAACAAGACCGCCGGCCTGGAAGCCGCCAAAAACGCCTGCTCATCGAGGATGGAAGCATTTTCCCGGCAATTGGAAGAAAAACGGGGGGAAATAGAAGGGCTCAAAAAGGCCGGAGTGGAAAGCGAAGGCGCGGCAGCCCGCCTGAGAAGCAGGGCAGATGAACTTTCCTCCGAAAGAAACGGCGCCGCAGCAGCACTCGGGGAAGCCAAAAAAGCTTTGGAAGCCCTCGCTGCAGAGACAGGCAAGCTGGAAAGGGGCGCCGGCTCCATTGAAACGCGCTGCAGGATGCTGGAGGCCATGCAGCGAGATTATGAGGGGTATTCGAACAGCGTCAAAGCCCTTTTCAGAGAAGCGGAGCGTTCCCCTGCAATAAGGGAAAGGGTGATAGGGGCGGTGGCGCAGCTCATCAGCGTGCCCGAAAAGCTGCAGAAAGCGGTGGAGATGGCGCTTGGCCCCGCCGCGAGCCACATCGTTACAAAAGATGAGGAAGATGCAAAGCATCTGATCGGCTATCTGCGCGAGAACGACCTCGGGCGCGCCACGTTCCTGCCGCTGACTTCCATGAAGCCAAGATGTTTGAGCGACACCGAGCGCATCACCCTGAAGACGCGCGGCTGCATAGGCGTTGCGAGCGAGCTTATCAGCTATGACAAAAAATATGCGCCCGCTATAGAGAGCTTGCTGGCGCGCACTATCATCGTTGAAAACATTGATGTGGGCATCGCCATCGCCCGCGCGGCGGGATATACCATACGGGTAGCTACGCTGAATGGAGAGATAATCAATCCCGGCGGCTCCATGACCGGCGGGAGCACAGGCGCAAAGACGACGAGTATCCTCGGCAGAGAGGAAGCCATACGCGAAACGAAGCAGCAAAAGGAGCAGGCAGAAGCTGCTTTAAAAGCGATGCTCGATAAAAAGGCACAGCTTGACGCCCATATTCACGCCATAAACGAAAAGATAAAGATATGCGATGAAGGGATAAAAACTATAGAGATAGAGACCGCCTCGGAAAGCGGGCGGCTGGAGTCGTTCAAGCGGCTTGCCGCGCTGCGCGAGGCGGAAGCAAAGACGATAAATGCAGAAATGGAGAAACTCGGCTCGGAGCTGGATTCGGCCAAGAATGCCATTTCCGAGGCAATGGGCGCATCGGGCGGGCTGGAGCGCGAAGCCGAAACGCTCGCCGAAAACGAAAAAGCCAAAAAAGAGGCGTATGAATCCCTCAGAGCGGGCAGGGAACAGCTATTTGAGAAGATATCGGCACTGAAGATGCATATCAGAGAGTGCGAACAGGAAGCGGCAGGCCGTAAAGCGGACGCGGAGAGAGCAAAAACAAAGCGCGAAAAAGCGTTGGCGGGCGTCTCCGAAAAGGAGCATGCGATCTCGGTTGATATCGAGAGGTTGAAGCAGTGCGAGGCGTCGCTTGCAGGCATTGGCGGGCGGGCAGAAGGGTTGCAAAAGGAAGCCGGAGAAAACAGCAGGAGCATAGAGGATGCCGAAAATGCCCGGCGCGCAGCTTTTGAAGAGGTCAAATCCCTTGAAAGGAAAAGGGCGCAGCTTCAGGAGCAGTTGGAGCAGGTAAGAGAAAAAAGCCACAGGACGGAGCTCTCCGCAGCCAAGATAGAAGCGGAACTGGATAATATGGCAAATAAGATATGGGAAGAATACGAGCTGACATACAGCAATGCGGAAAGCATGCGGCGGGAAATCAATATGAGCGAAGCCCTTTCTGAAACAGAAAACCTGAAAAGAAGCCTCAGGTCCCTCGGAAGCATAAACCCGAACGCTATAGAGGACTACCAGAATGTGAAGGAGAGATACGAGTACCTGACATCCCAGAGGGACGACCTGGCAAAAGCGCAGGAAGACCTGCGTGCCCTGATAGGCGAGCTGACGGGCAGGATGCAGAGCCAGTTCAAGGAGCAGTTCGACCTGATCAACAGGAATTTTTCCGAGACGTTCAAAAAGCTTTTCGGCGGGGGAAGAGCTATGCTCATCCTCTCGGACGAGAACGACCTGATGGAGTGCGGGATAGACATCGTCGCGCAGCCGCCCGGCAAGAACCTGAAGCTCATCTCGCTCTCGGGCGGAGAAAAGGCGCTCACGGCCATCGCGATACTCTTTGCGATACTGAAGCTGAAGCCCACGCCATTCTGCCTGCTGGATGAGATAGAAGCGGCGCTGGACGAAGCCAATGTAGAGCGGTTCTCCAACTTCATAAAGGATTACTCGAAGAACACGCAGTTCATCCTGATAACGCACCGCAGGGCTACGATGGCCAACTGCGACATCATCTATGGGATGGCTATGGAGGAAAAAGGCGTATCCAAGATGGTGGGAGTACGCCTTGCAAAGGAAGCGAGTTGAAGCGGATTGGCCAAAAACGACGGGGTGCAGAAGAAATATATTTTGGGGCTGTCTAAAACGAGGGAGAGCTTCGGCGGGAAGATAGCGGCGCTTTTCAACCGGAAAGGCGAGATCACGGACGGTTTCTATGAGGAACTGGAAGAGACGCTGATACTTGCCGATGTAGGCGCCCGGGCAACGGTGGACATCCTTGATGAGCTGCAGCGGCGCATCCGGCAAAAAAGGATCGCCCAGGCGCAGGACGCAAGGGACGAACTGAAAGAAATACTCGTTGACATGCTGAGGGACAAAAACGGAATAGAGATAACATTTCCGTGCCTGCTGCTCATCGTGGGCGTCAACGGCGCCGGAAAGACAACGGCTATAGCGAAGCTGGCGAGCCGCTATAAGGCCATGGGCAGATCCGTGATGCTCGCAGCCGGAGATACGTTCCGTGCTGCTGCGCTGGAGCAGCTGGAAGAGTGGGCGAAGCGCGCAGGCGTGCCCGTAGTGCGGCACGGCGAAGGCGCCGACCCTGCAGCAGTCATCTTTGACGCGGCGCATTCCGCAAAGGCAAAAAATATAGACGTGCTCATCTGTGACACTGCAGGACGTCTGCACAACAAGAAACATCTGATGGAAGAGCTGAAAAAGATAGAGAGGGTAGCAAAAAGGGAATACCCCGAAGCGTGCCACAGGACGCTCCTGGTGACCGACGCGACGACGGGGCAGAACGCGATCTCGCAGTCCGAGGTATTCAAGCAGAGCGTTGATGTGGACGGGATGATCCTGACGAAGCTGGACGGCACGGCCAAGGGCGGCGCGGCGATATCCATCATGCGGGAGCTGGGCTTGCCCATAGTTTTCATTTCAGTTGGGGAAGGGATAGACGACCTTCAGGAATTTGACCCCGAGCAGTTCGTTGAGGCAATAATTTAGGGCTTGACATATATCGGCCGTTTGCATATAATCTCAGGGTGTAAAGGAAAATACCTTTACACCTTATCCTTTTTAGGAAGGTACGGGATATGCGCGGAGACGGACTGGAAAAAAGCGTGGCGATGAGCTGCATGATGGACTACTATGGCGCTTTTTTAACAAATAAGCAGCGGAACGTCATGGAGCTTTACTTCAACGCTGACCTATCACTGGCAGAGATCGCGCAGCAGGAAAATATCAGCAGACAGGGCGTCTATGATATGCTCAAAAGGGCCGAGAACCAGTTGGTGGATATGGAAGCAAAGCTTGGCATGATGAAGCGGTATGAAACTTGCAGAAAGCGCCTTGAAAAAGCCAGGGCGATGCTGAATAAGAAGGAAAACAGGTACGCGATCGCAGAAATAGACAAGGCATTGGCCGCTTTGGAGGAAAGCTGAAATGGCTTTCGAAGGATTGACCGGAAAGCTGCAAAGCGTGATAAGCAGGATCACCGGGCGCGGGAAACTGACGGAGAGCGACGTTCGGGAAGCGATGCGCGAAGTGCGGCTCGCCCTTCTTGAAGCGGACGTCAATTACCTCGTCGTCAAGGACTTTATAAACAGGGTGACCGCCCGCGCCATAGGAGCGGACGTGCTGGAGAGTTTGACGCCCGGCCAGCAGGTGGTCAAGATCGTATATGAGGAAATGACGGAGTTGATGGGCGCAAAAAACGTGAAGATCGCGGTAGCGTCTACACCGCCAACCGTCATAATGCTTGCGGGGCTCCAGGGCGTTGGGAAGACTGCTGCCGCCGCCAAGCTCGCGCTGTACCTCCGGAAGCAGGGGAAAACGCCACTGCTCGCGGCCTGCGACGTACACCGCCCTGCGGCCATAAGACAGCTTCAGGTGCTGGGGCAGAACATCGCCGTTCCGGTATTTGAAAAGGGGCAGCAGAAGGTGGAAACGACAGCTGCCGAAGCAGTCTCCGAAGCAAAGCGCAAGGGATTCGATACGGTGATCATTGATACTGCCGGCCGCCTCCATATAGACACTGAGATGATGGATGAACTTAAAGCCGTCAAAGCCAGGGCAAAGCCGCATGAGGTGCTCTATGTCGTTGACGCTATGGCAGGACAGGACGCAGTAAACTCCGCAAAGGCGTTTTTGGAGAATATCGGTTTCGACGGGATAGTCCTGACGAAGCTGGACGGGGATGCCAGGGGCGGTGCGGCGCTGTCTGTCAAAGCCGTAACAGGAAAGCCCGTCAAGTTCGCCGCAGTGGGAGAAAAGCCGGGAGACTTCGAGCCGTTCCACCCCGAAAGGATGGCTTCACGAATACTCGGGATGGGGGACGTGCTCACCCTTGTGGAAAAGGCACAGGATGCCATAGACGTCAAAACAGCGCAGGAGCTGGAGAAAAAGCTCAGAAAGCAGCAGTTCACGCTGGAGGATTTCCTCGGCCAGTTCAAACAGATACGCTCCATGGGCTCCCTCGGCGATGTGCTCGGCATGCTCCCGGGCGGGATGAAGCCGGGCGCGCAGGACGTTGACGAAAAGGAAATGACGCGGATGGAAGCGATCATTTTTTCTATGACGACGCAGGAGAGGCGGGACCCCTCCATCCTAAACGGAAGCAGGCGCAGGCGGATCGCTTCCGGCAGCGGCACCAGCGTGCAGGAGGTGAACCGGCTTTTGAACCGGTTTGAATCCGTGCAGAAAATGATGAAGCAACTTTCAGGCCCCACGGGGAAGCGGGGGCGGGGGGCTTTCCCATTTTGATATAAATTTGATGCCGGCGGAACGAAATAATAAAACTAGTGGAGGAGACAGCTATGGCACTGAAAATCAGACTTAGAAGGATCGGAGCAAAAAAAACACCTTTTTACCGCATCGTCGTAGCGGATTCCAGATCCCCGAGGGACGGAAAATTTCTTGAAGAAATCGGGTATTACAACCCACTGACAGACCCTGCTGAAATCAAAGTAAATAACGAGAGGGCGCTGCATTGGATCAAAAACGGCGCAAAACCCTCTGATACTGTAAGAGCGCTTTTGAAAAAGAGCGGCGCCATAGGGTGAAAAACCCCTAAGGGTTTGAAGGGGAGGTCTTTTTATGACCGAATTGGTTAAATACATAGCCCAGATGATAGTGAACCATCCTGACAAAGTATCGGTTACCAGCCGTGATGTTGGCAGAGCGATCGTGATCGAGCTGCACGTTGACCCCGAGGATATGGGCAAGGTGATCGGCAAGCAGGGGCGCATCGCAAAGGCAATACGCTCTGTGGTCAAGGCCGCGACGCTGAAAGATAAAAAGAAATATATCGTGGAGATCCGGTAGCGATGGGGCTGATAAGGATAGGGCTGATATTGAAGCCGCAGGGCATTTCGGGCGAAGTGAAGGCGAAGCCGCTGACGGATGATCCCAGCCGGTTCAAAAAGCTGGCGGAAGCCATCATCGAAAAGGGCGGGGCCGCAAAGCCGTATGCGGTATCCGGCGTAAGCATACGCAACGGATACGTTTTCATACGGCTTGAAGGGGTCTGCTCCAGGAACGATGCCGAAGCGCTGCGGGGCGCATATATTGCCACAGCGCGGGAAAACGCGGTGGAACTGCCGCCGGACACCTACTTCATTGATGAGCTTATCGGGTGCGGGGTATATCTGGCATCGGGAAGGCGGCTGGGGGAAGTTATAGAAGTCATCCGGACGGGCGCGAACGACGTCTACTCAGTGAGGACGGAAAAAGGCGCCCTGCTGATCCCAGCCATAAAAAAAGTGATAAAAGGGATCAATACCGCCGCCAAAAGGATAGAAGTAGACGCGGCAGCGCTGGAGGAGGTGGCACTCCTTGAGGATTAGTGTACTCACGCTCTTCCCGGAGATGTTCGAGAGCGTGTTCTCGGCGAGCATGCTGGGGAAGGCCGTTGAAAAAGGAATAATAAGCTTTCAGGTTTACGATATCCGGGATCACGCCAAAAACAAGCACCGGCAGGCGGATGATTACCCCTTTGGCGGGGGCGCGGGCATGGTGATGATGCCGCAGCCGGTCTTTGACTGCATGGAAGAAGCGGCAGGGGAGAATTTTGCCGGCAAAAAGATATTCATGTCGCCACGAGGCGCGCCTCTGAATGACGCTCTTGCAAGGCGCCTGGCCCGGGAGGAGCATTTGATCATCCTGTGCGGGCACTATGAGGGAGTAGACCAGCGCGCGATAGATGCGCTGATAGATATGGAGATATCCATAGGCGACTACGTACTCACGGGCGGGGAACTGCCTGCGATGGTGCTCATTGACTGCGTTTCCCGCTTTGTACCGGGGGTCCTTGGCGGCGAAGGGTCGGCTGAGGAGGAATCCTTTGCAGACGGGCTGCTCGAATATCCCCAGTACACGCGCCCGGCGGAATTCCGGGGAATGAAAGTGCCCGAGGTGCTGCTTTCGGGAAACCATGCGGAGATAAAAAGGTGGCGAAGGAAGCAGGCGCTTCTTTCTACGAAGAAAAAAAGGCCGGACCTTTTGACAAAGGCGCAGCTGAGCCAGGGAGATAAAGAAATGCTGGAAGAAGAGGAATAGAATCTTATTGTCAATGAAAAATGGCTGTGTTATAATATCCCCCGTCATCACGGGAGCTTAGCTGTAGGAAAATATCCATGCATTGAAATGCCCCTTCAGGGAGGAGAAAGCGAAAATGTCCGACATAATACGTTCCATAGAAAATGAACAATTGAGAACAGGTATACCGCAGTTCAAGATAGGTGATACCGTAAAGGTGTTTGTCAAGGTAGTCGAAGGCAGCCGCGAAAGATTACAGGCCTTTGAGGGCACCGTGATAGCGAGGCGGGGCGGCGGGCTCAGGGAAACATTCACAGTCAGGCGCGTATCCTACGGGGTAGGCGTGGAGCGCACGTTCCAGGTGCATTCGCCGAGGATAGACCGTATCGAGATCATAAGAGAAGGAAGGGTAAGAAGGGCGAAGCTCTATTATCTGCGCGGCAGGATAGGCAAGGCGTCGAAGATAAAGGATAAAAAGAAATAGAATAATTTACAATTCAGGGATTAGAAGCGGCAGGGGGAGATTGCCACGCCGGGTATTTGGGAAAGGGGCTTCACCCCTCTTCCCAAGCCCACACCCCGATAAGGAATTGGGTACTTCATTGAATAAGCCGATTACAAGTTAGATATGTGATGCTTCATTGTTATGCTCCTAAGCAATGACAGAGTTAAATGGGTTTTTCCTTCTTGAGCGTTATTCATTCTGCCTATTACAAAGGATAAAGAAAAGCGCTTGTATTTAAGATCACATCATACGATCCAACGTACACAAAGGAGTTTCTCCAAGGGAAGCTTCTTTATTTTTTAAATATTTTAGTAAAATATGTCTCATTACGTATAAAAAGGGGTTGAAGGAACGGCCTCTTTTCTATATCATGGTATCAGTACGAAAAGGAAAAGGATGGAGAACTGCTTTTTGCGCATCCAGTGGTATCCCGGGCACATGGCAAAAGCCATGCGAACAATTTCGGAAAATGCAAAGCTCATAGACGTCGTGATCGAGGTCGTGGATGCGCGCGCGCCTCAAAGCTGCCGGAACCCTTCTTTTGAAAAGGCCTTCAGAGGCAAGGCAAGAGTGCTGATCCTGAATAAAAAAGATTTGGCGGATGAAAACGCGACGAAGCAGTGGGAAAACTGGTTCGGGGCAAGAGGCATCCCTGCCGCAGGGCTGAATTCTTTGATGAGCGGCGCGGGAAGAGAAGCGATCCGGCTGATAGAGCAGGCGGCAAAACCGGCTGTCCAAAAATACGGGGATAAAGGCGCCGCCAAAACCGTGCGCGTGATGGTGACCGGTATTCCCAACGTGGGCAAGTCAACCTTCATCAACTGCCTTTCAGGAGAAAGAAACGCAAAAACAGGAGCCAAACCGGCGGTGACGCGCGGCATACAGTGGGTGGGCATAACGCCCCGCCTTGAACTCATGGACACGCCCGGCATCCTCCCGCCAAGGTTGGACGATCGGGCTGCGGCCGTGCGGCTTGCTTTCATCGGCAGCATCCGCGACGATATAATGGACATAGAGGAGCTAGCAGGGGAATTGCTGCACTATCTGTCGCAGACGTGCCCCGAAAAGATCTCCTCCCGTTATAAAATTGATCCCGAAGGGAAAACGGGCGAGGAACTGCTTGAAGGAGTGGGGCGGGCAAGAGGGTTCCTCATCGCCGGAGGAGAAATAGACCTCGGGAGGGCCGCAAGGACTGCCCTGGATGAATTCCGCTCGGGTAAGCTTGGACGCATATCGCTGGAAAGACCAAATTAATGAGGCGGGAAAGAAATGAAAACGCATCTTGACGAAGCCCGGCGCCTGGAAGCGATGCTCGAATATGAGAATACGCTGGATCGGGAAGGATACCGGCTCGTAGGCGGGATGGACGAAGCAGGAAGAGGCCCGCTGGCCGGCCCTGTCGTCGCTGCGTGCGTGATAATGAAAAGGGACGCCCTGATAGAAGGCGTCAACGATTCTAAATTGTTGACAGAGAAAAAGCGGGAAGAGCTTTATGAAAAGATCATCAGTTCAGCCCTTGCGCATGCCGTTGCGGTGATCGGCAACGAAGATATAGACAGCTATAATATACTGCAGGCGGCAAGGATGGCATTTGTCCAGGCATTCGTAAAAATGGTGGTGAAGCCGGATGCGCTCCTTGTTGATGCCATCGGAAGTTTAAACATCCCGGTAAAGACCATCCAGATAATCAAGGGAGACCGGAAGAGCTACAACATCGCAGCTGCTTCGATCGTTGCAAAGGTGTACAGGGACCGGCTGATGCGGGAATACGACAAGACGTATCCATGCTACCTTTTCGCAAAGCACAAGGGTTACGGCACGGAGGAGCATATGGAAGCCATCCGGAGCCACGGCCCCTGCCCCATACACCGGCGGACGTTCATAAAGAACATATGGAGCGGAGACGGCCTATGAACAACGTATCGAAGGGGAAAAAGGGAGAGGAAGAAGCTGCGCGCCATCTTGAAAGCATGGGGATGACGATCACCGAGAGGAACTACCGCACGCGGGAAGGCGAGATAGACATAATCGCATATGAGGGGGACACGCTGGTGTTCGTCGAGGTAAAAACGCGCGAAAGCCAGCGTTTCGGCCTGCCGAGGGAAGCTGTGACGCAAAGAAAAAAAAGGAACTTATCCAAAGCAGCCCTCGCCTACATGGAAGACAGGTCGCTTTTCGACAGGCCAGCCCGCTTTGACGTAGTAGAAATAAATATCACAGAGAACGGGAAGGAAATAAACCATATAAAAAACGCCTTTGAACCCATCGCCTGAAATAAAGCAGCCGGGGTATGCTGTATCATATATATCTGAATTGGAGCGTTGGAAACTATGAAAAAAACAGCCGCGATAGGGCTGGCGCTATTCCTGCTTTTTGCATTCAGCAGCACTGCATCGGCTGCGGGCAATCTTATCCAGAACGGCGACTTCGCCATAAACACTGAAGGGATACCCGAAAACTGGGATACGCATTCCTGGATAGACGATACTGAAAACACGCTCTTTTATGTGGACGAGGGCAACGGCAACAACTTTGTTGTAATAGAAAACCGGATAAAAAACGACAGCGCGTTCATACAGAGGGTCAAGGTCGAACCGAATACCATGTACCGGCTTTCCTGCAAGATCAAAGCCAAAGACGTAGGCAGTAACACCAAAGGCGCCAACATCTCCATCAAGAATATCCTGGATACCTCGGAGAGTTTTTACGACACGGAAGGCGCATGGGTGGAAGTGGAGCTTTATGGCAGGACGGGAGAAGATCAGAACGACCTGACCGTTACACTGCGCCTGGGCGGATACTCGAGCTTGAATACGGGATATGCTGCCTTTGACAACGTCGCCCTGGAAAAGGTGACGGCACTTCCTTCCGGCATATCCGCCGTAAACTTCATGCCTTTTGATACCAAAGAAGAAGAACAGCCGATGGAAGAGCCAAGCAACTGGGAAAACAGCGTGGGGCTATGGTTCACTATCGGCTTGATGTTTTTTGTGATATCCTTGGCGGTCTATTTTGTATTCATCAAAAAGGAAGGATGGAACGGCAAAAAAAGAACGTTTGCCATAGTTTTCCCAGCCATGCTTGCACTGTCTTTCGTGCTGCGGGCGGCCCTCTCGGCCGTTTCCGTAGGGCATCCTACGGATATGGGCTGTTTTTCATCGTGGGCGGCCATCTCGGCCGATTCGGGGATATTGAATTTTTACAAGGCCGCTTCGTTTGCGGACTATCCGCCGGGATATATGTACGTGCTATACCTCATCGGGTCAGTGTGCAAGGCGGTGGGCCTTACGGGCATCCCCGCCCCGCTCATCAAACTGCCCGCAATGCTTTCCGACATCGCCATTGCCTGCATCATATATTTTGCAGGGAAAAACAAGCTTGGCCGCATGCCCGCTGCGATCTTAGCGCTGCTTTTCGCCTATGTACCCGTGATCTTCTACAATTCGGCGGTATGGGGGCAGATGGATTCGGTATTGATGCTCGTGATGGTATGCGCCCTGCTGGCATATATCAAAAAGAAACCCATCCTGACCGGCGTATTATATGCTGTTGCTGTTCTGATAAAGCCGCAGGCGCTCATCATCGCTCCACTGGCCCTTGCCGCGCTTATAGCGGAATTCTGGAACCTAAAGCCCCAAAAGGCGCTGCTTAATCTGGCCGGATGCCTTGGAAGCTTTGTTGTCGTATTTATTGCCGGCGTCCTGCCTTTCTGCATCACATACAATGACCCGCTTTGGTTCGCCATGAAATACGGCTCAACTATGGTCTCGTATCATTACGCGACTGTGAATGCGCTGAATTTCCTGTACCTGCTGGGCGGGAACTGGCAGGATATGAGCATCTCGACTGACCCCCGCGGGATGCCTTTGGGCATTCCATATGGCGTCACAGGGGGGATCTTTTTCGGGATGGCGCTCGTTTATACGCTGATCCTTTATTTAAAGGCGAGGCAGAGGCCGCATATTCTGCATCTTTCTGCCCTATTGTATGTGCTGACTTTCACGTTCGGCCCCATGATGCATGAAAGGTACATACTTCCTGCGATAATACTTCTGGCCGTCTCCTACCTCTATTTGAAAGACAGGCGGATACTTTTCGTGGCGGCGGGCTTTGCGCTGACCGCGATGGTGAATTTGGCTTATGTGGAGCAGAGCGGAGATATGAATCAAAATGTATTCACCACGCTGATCGCTCTGACTAATGTCGTACTGAGTGCCTCCCTTGCTTACATCAGCTTTGAGCACGCATTCTGGCGAAAAACTCAAAGGATGAGGTTATCCGTCAAGGAGGAAAACAAATGAGCGAAAGCCAAGACAACAAGTACGCCGGCTCTCTGCTTGGGGACAGCCCGCTCGAAAAGGGCAGAATGAAAAGATGGGACTACCTGATCATGGCGGCGTTGACGTGCGTTTATGCCGTGGTAGCGCTCACCAATCTCGGCTCATTTGATTCACCCACTTCGGCCTGGAGGAATGCGACAGCCCGAACGGCTGCCGTGATAGACCTTGGCGGAGAAAAGGAAATAGCAGAGTTCTGGCACTTTGACGGCATCGCAAAAGGCGAGATCACGCTGGAAACATCCATTGACGGAGAAAACTGGGAGGATGCAGGAAAGCTTGAGCTCAAGGACGGCGAAATGTACAAGTGGAAGAAAACATCTGTAGAGATAACGGCGCGCTACCTGAAGCTGACGCCGCAGGGAAGCAACCTCTGGGTGAACGAAATGGCGCTGTGGGACAAAGAGGGCAAACTGATAAGCCCTGCGCAGATACTCTCGCCCGACAGCACGGCGAACAGCCCATTGAACCTTTTTGACGAGCAGGGCTTTGTACCCGCACATCCTACATACATGAACGAAATGTATTTCGACGAGATCTACCACGCCCGCACGGCGCTGGAACATATCGAAGGGATGCCCCCTTATGAGAACACGCATCCGCCGCTGGGGAAAGTATTCATCGCGGCGGGGATAAAAGTCTTCGGGATGAACCCCTTTGGCTGGCGCATATCGGGGACGCTATTCGGGATATTCATGGTCCCTCTGATTTATATCTTTGCCAAGCGGCTTTTCAAGGAGACCAAATACGCATTTCTTGCAACCGCGCTCATGAGCTTTGACTTCATGCATTTCACGCAGACGCGGATAGCGACGATAGATTCGTACGCGGTGTTTTTCATCATCGCCATGTTCTATTTCATGTACCGCTACTATGAGATGAGCTTCTATAAGGATAAGATGTGGAAGACGCTGGCCATGCTCGGGCTTTCGGGGCTGATGTTCGGCCTGGGCTGTGCGACCAAGTGGATCTGCATCTATGCAGGGGCAGGCCTCGCCGTGCTGTTTTTCATCGTGCTTTGGCGCCGCTGGCAGGAATACCGCTATGCACTGTGCTGTGAAGACGATGCGGAGGGCAGCGCCAAGG
>JAUYED010000022.1 GCA_030691525.1 Bacillota bacterium
AACCTCTCCAACGCCCCTCTTCTGTCATTGCGAGGAGCCACAGGCAACGCGGCAATCCGTCCTAAACTTTTACGGGATCATAAAGCAGATGACATTTGGCGGCGTGTACGTCAAATGTCAGTAGAAAGCAGTTTCGAGACGGTAGCAGCGCCCTGCCGGCCGTGCGCAGCACAGGCAGGGCAAGACGGGGGGAGGTTGGGAAGGGGGGCGCAGCCCCCCTCACAATTTCTATGGCAGTACTCCGAGCAGGAACATATAAAGCGGTATGAACGCAAAGCTCAGGAGCATCGTCCAGATAAAGTTTTTGGTGGCATACTCCGTGTCTGCGCCGTACTGGTCTGCGACTATGGCTATGCTGGTCATCACGGGCAGAGCCCCCTGAACTACAAAGATGCCCCGGGTAACTCCGGTGATGTTCATCCACAGGCAGGAAAAATACCGCGCCACAGGCATCAATATTGCGTGGGAGAGGATGATGAGCCCGATGGCAAGGTCTATCCTCATCCCTTTTTTGAACCCGGCCTGCTGCATCACAGCACCGGTGAAAATCATGGAGAGGGGCACCGTTATGTCTCCGCAATACTCCACGGTCTTTTTGAAAAAGTCGGGAAGCTGAAGCCCCGAAAGCACCACAACGATCCCGAGGATGCTCCCTATGAGCGGCGGCGAAAAAACATTTCTCAGTGTCGCCAGCGAGAAAATGCCTGTTTTTTTCGGGCCTCCTTTGGCGATAAAATAGATGCCCACCGTCCAGTAGAGCAGGGTATTGGGTATGAAAACGAAAAGCGTGGGAAGCACGCCGGCATCGCCGTAAAGCGCAAGCGCCACGGGCAGGCCGACAAACATTGTATTGGAAAACGCAAAATTGGTGATAAATATCCCGGACCTGCTGTCAGGCATTTTCATGATCTTGGCAAGTATGGCGCCGATGATGATGAAGACAGCGAAAGTCCCCGTGGGGATGACCATCAAGGTCCAGGAAGAAAGGAGCAGCTCTTTTGTCATCGTGTTGGTGATGCTGAGAAAAAGAAGGCAGGGAGCGCCCACATAAAAAACGGCTTTGGAGCAAAACCCGAGCGCGGGCTTCCCAAGTATTTTTGCCGCACTCATGGCAAACCCCAGACCTGTCAATATCATCAGTATCAGCACCGACTGGATGGAATTCCAGAACAAATGCAAAACTCCTTTGATATTAAAAAATCATTCTACAAAAGCTCCATACGCTGCAGCAACGGCTTTCTCGTAGTCCTCTTCCTCTACGCCCACGATGATATTCATCTCACTGGAGCCCTGGTCTATCATGCGCACGTTGACTTCGCTGTCCGCCAAAGAAGCAAAGAGCTTGGCAGCAATGCCTTGGTGGTTTATCATACCTTCGCCCACTGTCGCCACCAGCGCCATTCCCTTTGCCACCTCGATCGAAGTAGGTACAGCGGTCTCTTTTATCTTTTTGATCACACTTTCCAGTTTATTGCCAAGCTGCTTTTCTGCAACGACGATGCACAGCGTATCTATGCCTGTGGGCATATGCTCGATGGAAATGCCCTGCTCCTCCAGCACTGAAAGCACTTTCCTTGCAAATCCCAGCTCCATATTCATTTTGTCTTTTTCCATCGCGATTACTGTAAAGCCCTTTTTGCCCGCAATGCCGGTTATCAGATAATCCCGTTTTTCCGCAGGCAGGTCGGGCACGATCATGGTACCGTGCTCCTCGGGCTTATTGGTATTGCGCACGTTTATCGGTATTCCGGCCTGTCTCACGGGGAAAATAGAGTCCTCGTGCAATACGGTCGCGCCCATGTAGGAAAGCTCGCGAAGCTCGCGGTAGGTTATAAGCTCTATCTTTTTGGGGTTTTTGACTATTCGGGGATCCGCCATCAAAAAGCCCGACACGTCTGTCCAGTTTTCATAGAGATCCGCCTCTACGGCACGTGCTATGACGGAGCCGCTGATATCAGAACCGCCACGCGAAAAAGTCTTTATGCCCCCAAAGGGCTTGCTGCCGTAAAATCCGGGGATGACGGCCTTTTTGCAGCCTGCCAAGCGGTTCCGTACCGCTTCATAGGTGCGCGGGGTATTCAGTTCCCCCTTCTCGTTGAAGAAGATGACTTCTGCGGCGTCCACATATTCATACCCGATGTACTTTGCCAGGATCATGCCGCAGAGAAATTCGCCACGGCTGGCCACATAATCGGGCGAAGCTTTCTCCCCGATCTGCCACTGGATGAATTCGTAGTGGGCAGAAAGGTCTATGTCAACGCCCAGTTCGGAAACTATCTCATCAAACCTCTTTCTCACCTTTTCAAATATCTTCAGGTAATCTTCCCCGTGCTTTGCGGCCTTGTGGCACTCGTAAAGCATGTCGGTTATCTTTTCGTCGTCCTTATCCCGTTTGCCAGGAGCGGACGGCACGATATAAACCCTTTCCGGGTCGCTCGATATGATGTTTTTGACTTTGCGGAATTGGTTCGCGTCGGCTAAAGACGTTCCGCCGAATTTGGCTACCTTGATCCCCATAGCTTCACTGCCCCTTAGAATATCTTAGATAAATGTACGCATACGACGTAATATATTGATTATATTTAGCACTCCTATGACGTGTCAAGCATGCGCCTCCACGTATTTATGCCCCTACCATTCTCGCTTCGAGGTAATACCTTTTGTCCAGCGAATGCCCGATGGAAAATGCCTTCCTCGGCAGCACACCGTGCGCCTCCACGTAAGAGAAGAGCTCCCGCTTATTGATGCGGGGCATAAATACCGCGGCGCACTTTTCCTCCTCCGCCATGAGTTTCAGCACTTCTTCGTCGTGGATGTAGTCTATCCTGCACCCTTTATGCTCATTTGCGTATGAAGCCAGCGCTTCTTCGGCGCGGCGGATCGTTTCGATGCTGCCCGCATGAGCGTCAATGACATAGGTCCTTCCGCCTGCGATAAGGGTAATCCTGCCCTGCCCGCTCCGCTTTTCAAAGGAGCCGAGCGCCTCTGAGATATGGCCGGGAAGGTCTTTTCCCGCACCGAACACCGCGCGGTGGATGGGATGGAATACTATCGCCGGCTCATGCAGGTTTACGACCTCTGTGAGCGCGTACCGGGGCTCAGAGAGAATGGCGCCGGGGCCATGCTCTTTCAGTTTTTCGTAATGGGCTTTGGCTGTGGCAAGAGAATGGTTGCCGTCCCCTACTGCAAAAAGGATGGGGCGGACCGCCCTTTCCCTCGCCCTGGCACAAAGCGTTCCCAGCGCCTTTTCCACAGAACGGGCGCCGGTGCTGCCGCTGCGGATGAACCGGCCTTCCACACGCCCTCCGCCCAGCATCAGCTCAAGGCCGTAAACCTTTTCACAGCTTTCCTTCTTTTCCATCAGCGGCCCCAGCAGCATATCTTCGGGGTCGTCAACCAACACCATTATATGAGGCAGCTCGAATAGTGCCTCCGAGCGCACTTTTAAGCGCGGGGGTATTCTCTCTTCGATGGTATCCTCTGTAGGGCGTATGAGGGAGCCCGAATTTTTTGAATAATCGTAGCACTCAAGGTCCAGCGCCAAAAGCAGGCCGCTGCGCTTCCCGGCCAGCGTATCGCGTTCCACCAGCATGTACCCTTCGCCAATGCTTCTTAGCAAGCCGTCTTTGTGGTACTTCCTCATGGTCTCGCAGATGCTGCGGATGCGCTCCTTTTCATCCTTGCCCCCAAGATAGATCTCGGGAAGCACCAAGCGGAGCGTCGAAGGAGCATCCCCCACGGTTTTTTCTACCGCGTCCCAGTATTCGGGCTGGGAGGTGTATTGGTCGCAGGCGATCACCGCCCATTTTGCCAGGTCAACTCCCGTTCCGGGGAGAAAAATCTCGGGCATTTTGAAGCAGGAGCCCGTTCTTTCCGCACTTTGTGCCATAGCTGCTCTCCTAAGCAATGCAATTTTTGTTTCCCGTTCCTGCATATCACCTTTTAATATACCATCCATGCCGTGGCATGGCAATAACAACGCGGAAGAACCTCTGATGCTCCCGTTTTATTGACTTGTCCAGGTAAAATATATTATAGTTAGTTGGTGCATGGGGCTATATAACAGGGCGATTTTCAATGGAAACCTTGGGGCCGGGGCGATCGCCCATATTTTTTAAGGAGTGTTCGGGATAAAAATGGATCTGATATCCATCGAAAAGAAATGGCAGAAAAAGTGGAAAGATACGCGCTTGTACGCATTCGACAGGCGAAACGCGGAAAAAAAGTGGTACGTGCTCGAGATGTTCTCCTACCCTTCGGGTGCCAAGCTGCATGTGGGGCACTGGTATAATTACGGCCCTGCAGATACCTACGCGCGCTTCAAGCGGATGCAGGGATACAACGTATTTCACCCCATGGGCTTTGATTCTTTCGGTCTTCCCGCAGAGAATTATGCCATAAAGAGCGGCGTCCACCCGCAGGATTCCACCATGATGAATATTGCCACCATGAAGCGCCAGCTCAGGGATATGGGCGCTACCTTTGATTGGGACTACGAAATAAATACCTGCATGCCCGATTACTATAAATGGACACAGTGGTGTTTTCTGCAGCTGTATGGTAAAGGGCTGGCCTATAGGAAGGAAGCGCCCGTGAACTGGTGCCCATCCTGCAATACCGTTCTGGCCAACGAGCAGGTCATATCGGGCGTCTGCGAGCGCTGCAAGACCGAGGTGACAAAGAAAAACCTCACACAGTGGTTTTTCCGGATCACGGCCTATGCCGAGGAACTTTTATCCGGTTTGGACAGGATAGACTGGCCTGAAAAGACAAAGCTAATGCAGCGCAACTGGATCGGAAGATCCGAAGGCGGCGAGATCGTCTTCCCTATAAAGGGCGGCGGCGAATTCACCGTCTTTACCACCCGCGCTGATACGCTCTTTGGCTGCACCTATTGCGTACTGGCCCCTGAGCATCCCCTTGTTAAGGAGATCGTGACCGGGGAGCATAGAGCCAAAGTTGAACAATACGTCAGCCGCACGATGAAGGAATCCGAGATAGACCGGCTCTCCACCACGCGCGAAAAGACGGGCGTTTTCACAGGCGCTTATGCCATCAATCCCATAAACGGCCGCGAGGTGCCCATATATATCGCAGACTACGTGCTCTATTCCTACGGTACGGGTGCCGTCATGGCTGTACCGGCACACGACGAGCGGGATTTCGAGTTTGCAAAAAAATACGGCCTTCCTATAGAAAGGGTGATAAGAAGCAACGACGGCTCGCCCGATCCGCTGCCGTATGTAGACTATGGCGTGCTCATAGGTAGCGGCAAGTTTGATGCTCAGACCTCCGAAGCGGCCTGCCGTTCCATCATAGAGGAACTGGGGAGAAGCGGCCGCGGCATTCTGAAGGTGAATTACCGCCTGAGGGACTGGCTGATCTCGAGGCAAAGGTACTGGGGCGCGCCCATCCCAATCGTCTATTGTAAAAAATGCGGCATGGTGCCCGTACCGGAGCAGGAGCTTCCCGTGCTGCTTCCCTACGACGTGGATTTCACACCCGACGGCACTTCCCCCCTTGCAAAGCACGAGGGGTTCATGAATGCCGTGTGCCCGTCCTGCGGAGGAAAAGCGCGGCGCGATGCCGATACCATGGATACCTTCGTATGCTCTTCGTGGTATTTCCTGCGCTATCCCGATGCGAGAAACAGTGAAAAGCCGTTCGACAAGGCGTTGATAGACAGGATCCTCCCCGTAGATAAATACATCGGCGGAGCGGAACATGCCTGCATGCACCTGCTCTATGCGCGCTTTTTCGTCAAGGCGCTGCGGGATATGGGGCATCTCTCCTTCGATGAGCCCTTCCTCTCGCTGGTACATCAGGGCACTATCCTCGGGCCTGATGGAGAAAGGATGAGCAAGTCCCGCGGCAACGTGATCTCCCCCGACGCTTATATCGAACAGTACGGCTCCGACGTTTTCAGGATGTACCTGATGTTCGGCTTTTCATACTTTGATGGCGGTGCATGGAACGATGACGGCATCAAGGCCATTTACCGCTTCCTTGAGAGGGTTCAGCGGCTCATCGAACGCGCCGGCTCCGCCGGATTCAGGAGTGGCGTTGATGCCAAAAAAGAACTGGGCTATATATTGAATATGACCATAAAAAGCGTCGCTTCGGATCTTGACAGCTTCAGCTTCAATACCGCCATCGCGCGTCTCATGGAGCTTGTCAACGCGCTATATAAGCATATTGAAGGGAGCGTTACAGACGAATACACGCATCATGCGATAAAATCCCTGGTGCTGCTTCTGGCTCCCTTCGCCCCGCATTTCTCCGAGGAGATGTGGGAAGCCCTTGGCGGCCCCTACTCCGTCTTCAACCAATCCTTCCCTATATGCGACGAGTCTGCGCTTGCGCTGGACAGGGTAGAAGTCCCCGTGCAGGTCAATGGGAAGCTCCGCGGCGTTGTCCTGCTTCCTGCGGGCTGCGCTGAGGAGGAAGCGCGGAACATCGCGCTTGCAGATGAGAAGATCGCCTCCATCCTTTCGGGGATGCAGGTGATGAAGGTCATCATCGTGAAGGATAAGATCGTCAATATCATAGCGAAGTGATATCAGTAAATATCAGCCATTTTATGTGTAAAAGATGCAATTATGAGTTTGTATTTCCGTTCTGTTATGTTATAATTTTTCGGGAAACGCTTAGTTTATTAGAAAGGGCATATCATTGTACGATCTGCATATCCATACAGCATTTTCGCCCGACAGCGCGATGACCATGAGCGAAGCAGCCCGCGCCGCAGAAAGCGCAGGGCTTGATGGCATTTGTTTTACAGACCACGTGGATATAGACTATCCATACCACGACTGGAAGTGCGATCTCGATCTTTCGCGCTACCTCGCGGCAGTGGAAAGCGCT
>JAUYED010000075.1 GCA_030691525.1 Bacillota bacterium
ACGGCCTGCCCATTGATATATGGATCGCTTCCATAGTCTTAACCGGTGCTGCGATCATTGGCGACACGGTAAATTACCATATAGGCAGTGCCATCGGACCGAATATTTTCAAAAAAGAAAATGTAAAGATATTCAACAGGCGGCACCTGATACGGGCGCATGAATTCTATGAAAAACATGGGGGGAAAACCATCGTCCTTGCGCGCTTCATCCCAGTGGTACGCACGTTTGTCCCTTTTGTGGCGGGGATAGGGAAAATGGGGTATCTCAGATTTATCATTTTCAATATCGCGGGAGCCATCGGATGGGTGGCGCTCTTTGTGGCGGCAGGATACTTTTTCGGCAACATACCCTTTATCAAGGATAACTTCTCCTATGTCATAATCGCGATCGTAGTGATATCGGTATTGCCCATAATCATTTCATATTTCAGGAACCGCAAAAAGGAAAAAGAGAGAAAAAAAGCGGTAAAGGCGGCATCGGACGAAGCGTCAAAGTAATTAAAAATATTGCCTGGTTAAAGAGCCCTGCAAGAAAAAGCAGGGCCTTTGTTGGGAGAGGGGCTACGCCCCCCTTCCCAACCTCCCCCCTCTTGCCCCGCTTGTGCTTCGCACGGCCAGCGGGGCGCTGCTTCTCATCTCGAAACTGCTTTATACTGACATTTGACGGGTATTTGGGAAAGGGGCTTCGCCCCTCTTCCCAAGCCCACACCCCGTGAGGAATGGATTTCAACGTTCAAAAAAGCCGATAAATACAGTCTAAGAGATTGCCGCGTCGCTACAGTCCTCGTAATGATATAGGAGGATGGGCGCGAGAGCAGTTATAGAGCGGTTATTGAGCGTCAAAGGAGATAAGGGTCATTTCTATAGGGTTATACGCCTGCGGCTGGCGGTACTTTTGCGCCGGTGCAAAAGTACCCAAAACCCCGCTGGGGCGGTACCGGCTGCGCCCATTCGGGGCTTGCCGCTAAAGCCCCAGACCCCACTGGATATAGTACGGGTATGTGAAGCCGCCCACCCCTATCCTCCCGTTGTGGGGGATAGATATTATCAGGGTTCTGAGTTACGGGAGGAGAGTTTTGGTTTGGGTGTCAGCTCAGAATTGGCCTTTCGTCCCTACGGGACTACAGGCACAATAATTCACCGACACCCATCAGGATTTTTAGATTTTGAAAAGATATAACACCCTGACCCATTCCATTTATTATAGGGTTGAATCAGCTTTCAGGGGTCAAAATATCGGTTGAGCCGTACCCCGCGGGGTTATATAATAGGCACAGAGACCCTGGAGGCGTATATGATGATCCGAAAAACTTATGACATCACCGGCATGACATGCGCAGCGTGCGCCGCCTCGGTACAAAGGGCGGTATCCCGCATCCCGGGCGTGAAGACATGCGAAGTGAATATTGCCACGGAAAAGATGTTCGTGGAATATGACGAAACAAAGGTTGATTTCAGCAAGATAAAGCGAGCCGTAGCAAACGCCGGTTATACTGCAAAAGAAATCCGGCCTGAAGAAAAGCACGGCAACTATACAGAGGGAAAAGCCAGGGAGCTACACTCCATGCGCACTCGCGTGATAGTTGCGGCGGCATTCTCACTGCCCATCCTCTACCTTGCCATGAGCCACATGTTCCCGGGAGTCAGCATCCCGCTTCCCTACTGGCTGGTGAGCCATGACTTCCCTCTCGTATTTGCGCTCGTCCAACTGGCGCTGGCCGTTCCCGTGATGATAGCCGGAAGCCGGTTCTTCAGTATGGGATTCAAGACCCTTTTCAAGGGCAGCCCCAATATGGATACGCTGGTTGCTATAGGCACGGGGAGCGCCTTTCTTTACGGCGTCTATGCCACTGTCATGATCGCGGCAGGGCAGCCATCTTATGTAACGCAGCTATACCTTGAATCGGCAGCTGTGATCATAACCCTCGTGATGCTGGGCAAATATCTTGAGGCGGTGAGCAAAGGAAGGACTTCGGACGCTATCAAAAAATTGATGGGCTTGGCTCCCAAAACAGGCATCGTGCTCAAAAACGGGATTGAAATAGAAATTCCTATTGACGAAATAAAGGCCGGAGATACAGTGGTGGTTAAACCGGGAGGGAAGGTCACCGTGGACGGTACCGTGACCGAGGGCTTTTCCACCGTAGATGAATCCATGCTGACGGGGGAAAGCATCCCCGTGGAAAAGCAGGCCGGCTCCCGCGTGACGGGCGGAAGCATAAACGGGGAAGGGCTGCTAAAATTCCGGGTGACCCGCGTTGGAGAGGAAACGGCGCTGGCGCAGATAATCCGCCTTGTGGAGGAGGCGCAGAGCCGGAAGGCGCCCATCGCGCGGCTGGCGGATAAGGTCTCCCGTTATTTCGTACCGGCCGTGATAGGCATCGCGCTGGTATCGGCGGCGGCCTGGCTTTTTGCAGGCAAAGACACTGCGTTTGCGCTGACGGTCTTCGTTTCCGTGCTCGTCATAGCGTGCCCCTGCGCGCTGGGGCTTGCCACGCCCACAGCGATCATGGTGGGGACGGGGAAAGGCGCGGAAAACGGGGTGCTGATAAAAAGCGGAGAGGCGCTGGAAACGGCGCACAGGATAAATACCATCGTACTGGATAAAACAGGGACCATCACAGAGGGAAAACCCAAAATGACCGATATCATTTCCTATGATGGATTTGAAAAAGACGAGGCGCTGGCCCTTTGCGCATCGGTGGAAAAGGGTTCGGAACACCCTATCGCCAGAGCGATCGTAGATGCAGCCCGGGCAGAGGGGCTTGAGCTTGCTTCGCCACAGGGATTCCTCATGCATGCCGGAAAAGGCATCGAAGCGCTGGTCGAGGGGAAAAGGGTGATTACCGGTAACGTAAAGCTGATGAACGAGTGGAAAATCAATATTGAAAAAGCTGAAGCGGACGCAAAGAAGCTTTCAGCCGGGGGCAAGACGCTGATGTATATCGCTGTGGACGGAAAACTGGCCGCCATCGCAGCCGCCGCCGATACGCTGAGACCCTCCAGCCGGCAGGCCGTGGAACGGCTGAAAAAAGCGGGCATAAAGGTTGTTATGATAACTGGAGACAACAGGAGCACGGCGCAGGCCGTCGCCGCCCAGGCAGGCATTGACACAGTACTTGCCGAAGTGCTGCCGCAGGATAAGGCCGCAGAGATAAAGCGGCTGCAAGGTGAGGGACAAAAGGTGGCCATGGTGGGCGACGGCATCAACGATGCGCCCGCGCTGGCGCAGGCGGACGTCGGCATCGCGATAGCTGCGGGAACGGACGTCGCCATCGAATCGGCGGACATCATCCTCATGCGCGGGGACCTGATGGACGTACCCACGGCCATCCTGCTCTCACGTGCCACGATAAGGAACATCAAACAGAACCTTTTTTGGGCTTTCATCTATAATACGCTCGGCATCCCATTCGCCGCGGGCGTAGTATTCGCGCTGGGCGGGCCGCTGCTAAACCCCATCATTGCGGGGGCAGCCATGGCGGCAAGCTCCATCTCTGTAGTCCTCAACGCGCTCAGATTGAAATATTTCAAGATAAAATGATTGCTATAAAGGAGCTATGAACATGCTGCATGAATTTTCCCGGACGGAACTGCTCCTGGGCAGAGGACAGCTGGAAAAGCTCAAAAGGAGCTGCGTGGCGGTCTTCGGGATTGGCGGCGTCGGCTCCTATGCGGTGGAAGGGCTGGCGCGGGCCGGCGTAGGCAGATTCATATTGGTTGACGGCGATGATATCTGCCTGACGAATATCAACCGCCAGATACATGCCACCCATAAGACAATCGGCAGGCCCAAAGTAGACGTGATGAAAGAACGCATCCTCGAGATAAACCCCAAAGCTGAAGTGAAGACGCATAAGGCCTTTGTCCTGCCTGATGATGCTGAAAGTTTGATCCGCGAAGATATTGACTATATCATGGACGCAGTTGATACGGTCAGCACAAAAATAGAGTTTGCAGTACTGGCGAAAGCAAAAGGGATCCCCATCATAAGCTGCATGGGCGCGGGAAACAAGCTCGACCCCGCCCGCTTCGAAGTGGCGGATATCTTTGATACGTCTGTCTGCCCCCTGTGCAAGGTCATGCGAAACGAGCTCAGAAAGCGCGGCGTTAGTTCGCTCAAGGTGGTCTATTCCCGGGAAGAACCCATTTCGCCTTCCCAAAGCAGCAGGGCGGTTGAAGAAAGCTGCACCCACGAAAGCGGAGCAGGCGGAACGGGAAGCAGGAAAAAGCATCCGCCGGGGAGCATCTCCTTCGTACCTTCTGTAGCCGGCCTGATAATGGCGGGCGAAGTGGTCAAAGACCTTATTAAGAAATAATAAACTGATCGCGTAGCTTTTTGGACGATAAGCATTACGTCTATTCAGGATTTGGGACAATTCTTTTCCAGCCGCTTGATGATATCGTCTATCAGCCTTCTTACGGCGAGATAAGTGATAAGCACGAAATTGAGCAGATCCCGGTTGACCTGCGTAAAAAACGGGCTTCCGGGGGGCGTGCCGCCCAGCGGGATCAGCGACATGATGTTGTTGACGAATGCAAAGATCACGATGACGGTGGATATGGCGGGTGGAAGGTAGCGCCAGATAAAGTGGCTTCCAGTATATAGCTCGCCTTCCCTGCCGGTACGCCACATATCCGAAATGATGCGGGCGACCAGCAAGCTGAGGACGACGGCTATGTACTTATTGAGCGGGGGTATGCTGGCAAAAAATATCACCCCGATAGGGATGAGGACATAGAGGACGACGAGAAGGGTAAGAAAACAAGCCTGAAAAGCCACGTTGGACAACAGGCGGTTTATGGCGCCCTACATCCAGCGCCATGCCTGTACTGAAGCCGCCGCCTGCGGCATTTCCTTTGGAGAGCCGTTCAGGGAAGGAGAAGCAGCCAATCTTATCAGCCCGAAGATGAGCGTAAAAGCGCCGAACAGGCCGAGGGCGCAGATATTGACGATATACAAGCCGTTGAATACTTCAAATATGCTCATATCAACCGCCGTTTCTCATATATACCATTTCCTATAGAAAATATTATCACAATAATGGAAACGGAAGCAAGGCAATTGGCATATGACGAAGGCCTGACTATTGACAAATACCTTTCAAGTAATTAAAATGAACATGTAAACTTTCAAACGAGAAAGGCAAACCCGGGGAAACCCGGCGGCGCAAAGCTAACAGGGCCTAAGGGGACATGATATCCCGATGGTAGCCAGTTGCCGAAAGGAAAGCTATTTATTTTCGGTGGGTTTTGGGGCTTTTCTTTCAAAATGAAAGGAAGCCCTTTTTCGTTTGTTAGGTATGATAAAAAAAAGTATCTGGGGTACCCCGCCAAATGACCTCAGATATGCGAAGATTTATTTGGGGAGATGCGGCCTGCTGGCTTTCATAGAGAGCCAATGGGCCGCACAATGTATCAGAAAGGGGATAGAAACAAATGGAGACGGAAACGATTAAGTTCAAAACAGAAACAGGAAGCCCGCTTAATAAGCGGGCTTCTTTTTTTTATAAGTTGTGGCTGACTTCATGGCTGGGTTTCTGATGAAAGCCCGCCCTCTTCGATATTCGCAGGAGGGCTTTCGCCAATGCTGCTATTCTGCCCATTCTCTGTTATTTCCTTGGGCGCGCCCTTGTGCGTGAAGCCGTCAATGAAGATGATGATGAAGCCGATGATGATATTCGAATAGTATGTGATGACCCGCCAGATGAACATGGCCGAAGCCCAGTCTGCGGGGAAAAACCTGGAGAAAAAGATGCCGAATCCCGTCTCCGAGGCCCCTGTTGTGCCCGGGGTGGGGAAAAAGCACACCGCGAGGAATAGGAAAGCCGTCATGACAAAGATATTCAGGGCCTCGTCCAGAGCGGCGCCTAACGTGGGATTGGGGCCAAAGAGCACGCCGTGCCCGAAGGCGCAGTAAAGGAAATACGGGATGGAAAAAAAGCCGATGTACTGGAGCACTGTAATGAGCCCGGCGATTACGAGCTTTCCCTTGTATTGTTTGACGTATTTGGAACTGCTGTAGAGATCGTCCAGCGTGCGTGTTACCGTCAGCTCGGCCTTTTCGAGATGCCGCACCAGCCGTATCCTGTGAAGGAACCGGGTGATGGCCAGGATGATTTTTTTTGTGGTGACGTTTTTCACTATGGCCAGTATAGCGGCGGCAAGAACCACGCCATTGATGAGGAGGCCGATGATGGTAAACCAGAAAACCTCATGATAATTGGAGTAATAGAAGCCCGCGCGTATGGCTAAACATAAGATGCAGTAGGCAAATATGATTATCTCAAATACAATGAATTTTACGATGAGTATGATGGTGGCGATGCCTACGGGCATGCCGTCCCGCTTCATCTAGACGCCCTGTATGGGCTGGCCATGGCCGAAAGGGATCAGCGCGCTGTAGTACTGGCCGATCATGTTCATTTTAACCGAATGCCAGAACCTTTCTTTGCCGTATATAAGGCCGGTAAGATAATTCAGTGTCCAGGCCTCTGCCGCCCAGTAGACCACCATGCCTCCCACAGCAGCCAGGAACCAGAAGATATTCTGACCGCCGATGACGCCGAAAAAATCCAGGTTATTGCCCCGGGTAAAAAAATAACCGGCCAGGAACGTGGCAAAAAATATGGCTGCAAGATAGATTAACTGTAATATGCGCGTTGTCTTTTTTTTCATTTATCCTCCGGCAATTCTTCGACAAGCGGTAGAATGAAAAACCCTGACGTTCCGTATTTTATCACTATTTTGGCGCATTATCAATGCTGAAACATGTAAGATATACGGCTTAATAATAGGTAAACCGTTTTTGACTTTAAGCATCACACTTTTTGCAAAAAAAGAGACAGGCCCTAAGATGAGCCTGTCTCTTAGTATTAGATTGATTCAATCGGTTTTACTTGATCAGCCCCACGAAAAGCGGGACAAATACTAACGTGATGGTGCTGATAAGCTTGATCAACACATGGAGCGAAGGCCCTGCGGTATCTTTGAAAGGATCGCCAACGGTATCGCCCGCGACGCTTGCCTTGTGCGCCTCGGACCGTTTGCCGCCGTAGTTGCCAAGCTCGATATACTTTTTGGCGTTGTCCCAGGCGCCGCCGCTGTTGTTGAGGAACAGAGCCATGATGACGCCCGTAATGGTTGCCACCATCAGGAAGCCGCCTACCGCATGAAGGCCGAATAATACGCCTACGATTATGGGGGCAAGCACCACGATCAGGCCGGGGATGACCATTTCCTTCAACGCGCCTTTTGTTACGATATCCACACAGGTAGCGTACTCGGGCTCTGCCTTGCCTTCCATCAGCCCCTTGATAGTTTTGAACTGGCGGCGCACTTCAAGGATGACGTACTGCGCAGCGCGGCCGACAGCTCTTATGGCCGTAGAGCAGAAAAGGAATACGACCATCGCGCCCACAAAAGCACCGATGAATACGATGGGGTCACCGATATCAATGGGGAATTTGCCGTCGGCTGTGGGCTGTATCTTCAATGCTTCGGTTATATATGCAGCAAAAAGGAGGAACGTTGCCAGGGCAGCAGAGCCAACGGCATAGCCCTTGGTCAGGGCTTTTGTCGTGTTGCCGCAAGCGTCAAGCCGGTCTGTCCTGAGCCGTACTTCCTCCGAAGCGCCCGACATCTCGGTGATGCCGCCCGCATTGTCGGTGATGGGGCCGAATGTATCCATCGCTAGGATGAAAGCGCACGTGGAGAGCATGCCCATGGTGGCGACAGCTGAGCCGTACAGGCCCGCGTTCATCACGCCTGGAAGGGCAAGCTGGCCCAACTGGAAGGCGCCGTAAATGGATGCGGCGATGAAAAGTACGGGGAGAGCGGTGGACTGCAGGCCTACGGCTACGCCCGAAATGATATTGGTGGCCGCGCCCGTCTCGCAGGATTTTGCGATGCCCCTGACCGGCTTGAACCTCATGGACGTATAGTAATCCGTGAGCAGAACGAATGCATAGCTCAGCGCGATGCCTATGACAACGCACCCGAAGAGCGGCAGAAAGTTTATTGCTGCGCCCGAGGGAGTTTTGCCAAGCATCAGCCACACTACGAAGAAAAGCGCTACGATATTGATGGCTGTGGTAATGACATAGCCCTTGTTGAGCGCCTTCATCGGGTCTTGATCGTCATTTTTGACTTTGACGCAGAAAATGCCGACGATGGAGGCCAGTATACCCACGGCGCGTGCGACAAGCGGGAAAAGCATGCCGAATATGCCGAAGTACTTGAAGAGTACCGCGCCCAGGATCATCGCGCCGATATTTTCCGCAGCAGTAGACTCAAAAAGGTCTGCTCCGCGGCCTGCGCAGTCGCCTACGTTGTCGCCGACCAGATCGGCTATGACGGCGGGGTTGCGGGGATCGTCCTCGGGGATGCCGGCTTCCACCTTGCCGACAAGGTCTGCGCCCACGTCGGCCGCTTTGGTGTAAATCCCTCCTCCAAGCTGCGCAAAGAGCGCGACGAAGGAAGCTCCAAAGCCGAAGCCTATAATGAGAGAAGGTGAATTTTTGATAAGTTCTTCATTACCGCTTGCTCCGCCATAGGCGAGGAACAGCGTGGCCACGCCCAGCAGCGAAAGGGCTGTTACCGCAAGGCCGGTGACGGCGCCGCCTTTGAGCGCTATCTGGAGCGCCCTGTTGAGGCTGGTCCGCGCGCCCTGCGCCGCCCTGACGTTGGCGTGAACAGCGATGTACATCCCGAGAAAGCCCGACAAAGCCGAGCATGCAGCGCCGGTGACGAAAGCGATGCCTATCATCAGCGCCATGTTGAAGGCTGCGCCGGTGCCCCCTGATAGGTTGCCAAAATAATTGGCGGCCATGATCCCGGCGAGGGCTACGACAGAAAGGATCAGGATCGTCCGATACTGCCTGCTTAGGAACGCCATTGCCCCTTTTTTGATGGCTTCGGAGATGCGCTGCATTTCCGGTGTGCCCTTATCCTGCCTGAAAATGTACCGGGCGAGCAGCGCGATGACGAGGATGGAAATGAGCACTGACCCGTAGATGATGATGTAGGATAATTCCATCTTTGACTCCTTTCAATTGATAATATTTAATCTGTCTTGTAAAAATTTTGTCTGATTTTTAGGCAAAAAACGATAAATTTTCAAATAACAGCATCTTTCGAGCAAAAAGCCAAAAATTATCGCTCAGTTCTATCTTATTGATAGAATGCCATATGTCAATAAAAAATTGATGAGCATATTGCAAAAAATATGATTATTCCAGACCTTGCAAAAAAAAGGAAGGTATAATAATATTAATAAGATAATTTTATGATGTTTTTTGGTTAAGCAAAGGCGGTTTGGCATGTTCAAAAGACTCAAAAGCATATTTATCGGCAGACCTCTGCCCAATGAAGCTCTTGCTGGCGAGAAGTATAGCGTATTTTGGGGGCTGCCCATTCTGGCTAGTGACGCCGTATCGTCGGTAGCATACGCCGGGCAGGAAATGCTGCTGGTTTTGATCCCTGCCATCGGAGTTCTCGCGTTTGGTCAATTAACGCTGCTATCCGGCGTGATCATCGGGCTGCTCGTCCTTCTCACTATCTCCTACAGGCAGACAATAGATAGTTATCCCAGCGGCGGCGGGTCGTTTATCGTCGCCAAAGACAACCTCGGCGTAATTTCAGGCATCACCGCGGGGGCGGCGCTTTCGGTAGACTACATCCTGACGGTTGCCGTCAGCGTTTCCTCGGGCGTAGAGCAGATGGCTACGGCTTTTCAGTTCTTAAAACCATATACCGTCGTTATCAGCGTTGTTCTGGTCATACTGCTCATGATAGGAAACCTCCGGGGCATCAGGGAATCCTCGCGGATCTTCAGCATCCCGACCTACGCCTTTATCTTCTGTATTTTAGCAATGATCATCACCGGTTTTGTGAGAATAGCAAACGGGTACGTCCCAACTGTGCCCGAAATAACTTCCGCCGCAGAACCGCTGACGCTTCTTTTGATGCTCAGGGCCTTTTCAAACGGCTGTACTGCGTTGACCGGTATCGAAGCAGTCAGCAATGCCGTTCCAAACTTCAGGGATCCTGCCCAAAAGCGAGCAAAAACCGTGCTTACACTGCTCGCAATAATCGTGCTCGTGCTCTTTGGCGGGACTGCGGTGCTGGCACAATTTTACCACGTCGTTCCTGTTAATAATGCTATGCTGGTATTAATTGCCGGGCAAATATTCGGAAACACGTTTATGTACTATGCGGTGACCGTCACAACTTTTGTTATTTTGGTCATGGCGGCAAACACCGCCTACTCGGGCTTCCCTGTTCTGCTTTCGGTCATGGCCAAGGAAGGGTACGCCCCTCGCCAGCTCAGCATGAGGGGAGACCGGCTGAGCTTCGGCAACGGTATACTGCTCCTTTCCAGTATAGCTATCGTACTTATCATCGCGTTCTCTGCCAAGGTATCCGCGCTGATCGGGCTATATGCCATCGGGGTTTTCACATCGTTCACGCTGTCACAGACGGGCATGCTCATAAAATGGATCCGGCATAAAGGCAAACGCTGGCTGCCCAAAGCCATCGTCAACGGGCTTGGCGCCGTAGTTACCGCTATCGTAGTCGTCATCATTGCCATAACTAAATTCAATGAGGGCGCCTATATCGTCGTCATCATCGTTCCCATCCTGATATTCCTGATGCTCAGGGTGAAACGCCATTATGCTGCCGTGCAAAAACAGCTGCGCATGACCTCAGAGGAAATTTCGGCTGTTGACCTGGAAAAAGCCGTCTACCGGAACCGTGTGATCGTGCCTATCGAGAACATCAATAAGGCAAGCATAAGAGCCCTGCGCTATGCAAAAACGATTTCGGACAATATCACTGCCTTTACCGTGGCCACAGACGAGGAAAGCGCTGCGAGGATCAGGGAAAAATACGCGCTGCTGGATACGGATATACCGCTCATCGTGAAGTACTCGACCTACCGCAAAGTCGTGGAGCCGCTTTTGAAATTCATCGAGTCCACCGAATTCGACTACCGGAAAGGGGATATGATCACCGTCATGCTGCCCCAATTCGTAGTGAGGAAATGGTGGCAGCGGCTTCTCCATAATAATACGAGATATTTCATCGAGAGGCAGCTGCTCAAGCACAAGCATATCGTCGTTGCGGTAATGCCCTTGCAGCTCAAAGATGATAAGACCGTGCTCAAAAACGATCAAAAGGCCCCCAAATAAAATCACCCAACGGTTTTCTTTTCTACTCTTCCCCTTTTATCGGCGATCACTATTATCTGGCTGCCAACGGAAACAATGAAATCCCCAAGAAAGCTCGTATCGTCCGCATCCAAACCGTCCGCTAAAATGAGGGCGATGAGAGTAGCGAGTTCTACTAGCTGGCATTCAGAAAATCTATCCAAAAACGCCGGAATATTGCCGGTGCATTTATTTCCAGACACGCCTATCTCCTCCAAATCCATATTTATATATCATATGTTTTCCATACTGCAGGGTGATACGAAGTCCTAAGATTGAAGAATATTTAAAAATATTCCTCCTATTCCTCTATCACTTTGATTGAAACTATCCATATTTTTGGTATGCAGCGAAAAATGAATTCCTTCATTTATTCATGGTAAAAATAAGATTGAATAAATAGTGACTTGAAAGATCGCGCCATGCGTGATAGGAGGAAAAAATGATGCAAAAAAAGCCGGTTACCTTGCTGTGCATGATATGCTCTGTTATGCTCCTGGCAGCGTGCCAGGGTGGCCCGGGCTCTTCGCCGGGGCAGAGCAGTTCGCCGCCGGGCGGCCAAACCCCGTTAGTAGGCATATCCAATGCCTCTACGTCCAACACCTGGGGCAAAGCCATGTGGGCTATGCTGAAAACAGAGCTGAACAGGGCGAAAGACGAGAACAGGATCAGGGATTATATATATGCCGATGCGCAGGACAGCGACATCAAACAGAGAAGCGACATCGAGGGGATGCTCAGAAGCGGGATAGATATACTGCTTGTTTCCCCGATCAATGCCTATACTCTCAACGGTACCATCGAAAAGGCCTATGATTCAGGGATCCCCGTAGTGGTCTTTGATAGAAAATGTACAACAAGCAAGTACACGGCATATGTCACGACGGACGACATCAAAAACGGAGAACTCTGCGCATCCCGAATGGTCGCCCTTTTAAGCGCAGCCAACGGGAGCCCGAAGGGCGATATCGTCATCCTTGAAGGATGGTTCGGCTCAGGGACGCAGATCGAACGGCAGCAGGGGATGGAAAACATCCTGAAAAACTTTCCCGAGATCAAGGTACTGGGGAGAATGGACTGCAGGTTCCAGAGGGAAGAAGGGAGAAAAGTGATGCAGGAGTTTCTTACGCAATTTCCCAAAGTTGACGGCATCATTTCGCAATCGGGCGAATCTCTGTGCGGGGCCATCCAAGCACTTGACGCTTCGGGCAGGCAGGACTGCAAACTGATGGCGGCGATGGACGCCTATAACGGGGTACTGAAACAGATAAAAACAGGAAGGGTTGGATCCACATGCCTGTATCCAGTCAGCATCGGCGTGGAGGCCTACCATGCGGGCATGAGGATATTCTCGGGAGAAACGCTGGATAAAGAGCTCCGGCTGCCCAATACCGAGATCACCCGTGACAATATAGACCAGTATGTGAAAATGGAGAGCCCCGATGATGTCTGGACATACTGAAAAAAAACGATAAATGGCGATTCGCAGCGGCTCTACATATAGACGGCGCTGTTATTGCCAATAAATATGCTGTTTAGTGCAAAGAAAAAGGTGGTAGAAAAATTGAAAGGCATTTTTTTCGTTTGATTGGCTGTGGGCGCAAAACCATTCATCCTAAAATAGTATAAAGATCGAGGGCCCGCACCAGAGCCGGGGTTAAAGACAACCGCACCACATCGTGCCGGAACTGCATGGCGGAAAAGATGTGGATGTGAATGTGCATGAAGGGTGGCTTTTATGAGGTATGTATGTGCTCGGCATTGACGTAGGCACTACCGGGGCCAAAGCGCTGCTGATAGATGACAAAGGAACGGTACGCGGGAAAGGGCATATGGCCTACGGCGTAAGGATACTGCCGGGTGGGCGGGTAGAGCAGGATGCACGGGACTGGTGGAGCGCGCTTGTCCATGCGGTAAGAACGGCTTCGGCTAAAATTGAGGACAAAGAGGAAATTGCCGCGATATCGCTTTCCACACAGGGAGCTGCGATGCTGCCGGTTGATAAAGACAACGAGCCGATGTACCCTGCAATGACGTGCACGGATACCCGGGGCCTTGCGGAAAAGGAAGAGCTTAAAAGTAAACTGGGGCAGGAGTATTTCTACAAAACGACAGGATTGAATCTCTCCCCTTCTCTTGATGCTGTTAAGATCTTATGGCTGAGCAGGCATGAAAAAGATATATTTGAAAAAGCTTACAGTTTCATTTCGACGCTGGAATACATTAATTGCAAACTTACAGGAGAAAATGTGATAGACCCTTCTAATGCCGCTGCCCGGCAGTTGATGGATATCAGCAGTTTGGAGTGGGATAAGGGTATCCTCCAAGCCATAGGTATAGAAAAGCACCGGCTGCCAAGGATCATCCCCACCGGCGTGCGGATAGGAAAGCTGAGCAGAAAAGCGGCGGATGAACTGGGGCTTTCCACGTCTGTCAAGGTTTATAACGGGGCGTACAACCGATACTGCGTATCCCTTGGCGCGGGCGCCGTCCGCGAAGGCGAAGCAGTACTCTCTATGAATACAGACTGGGCGATGCTGGGGATCACATCCAAACCGCTTTTTTCATCTTTGTATATCTCTCCGGGGCCGCACCCCATGAAAGGGCTCTGGGGAGCACTCGCTTCCATACCCGTCTCAGGAGCGGCGCTGGACTGGTACCTGCGTGGCTTTACTGATAAGGATTGCAAGAAGGTCAATGCCGAAGCAGAAAAACGCATAGAAAAAACAAAAAATCTTTTCTTCTATCCGTATTTCACGGGTGCATGGCTGCCCTTCCGCAACGAAAACGCCAAAGCGGTGCTGCTTGGGATAGGGCTGGACCACGACAGATACGACGTGGCGCGCGCAGTGATGGAAGGGGTGGCCTTGCAGGTAAAAAGAGTCATTCATGAATATCACGCTAATGGATGCGAGATCCATACCCTGCGGATTTTGAATGGCACTGGGAAAAATGGGCTTTGGACATCCCTGATATCTACCATCACCGGGTGCGCCCATAATAGGGTGGAAGAAGAAGACGCCGCCTGTATCGGGGCGGCGGCCATTGCGGCAGTGGGCAAGGGGATCTTTGAAGATTACGTGGCGGCCGTCAAAGCGATGGTCAAATCCACCAAAACCATTGAAGCGGATAGAGCACTTGCGGATTATTATCTCGATAAATACGAAAAATATTTCAAGACCTGGGAACAGGTTTCAAAGTGCTTCAGATAGAGAAAAAAATATATTGATATGTCTTTGCGAGGGGCTGCGCCTCTCGCTTTTGCTATTTTATTTAAAAAATATTTCTGAGATATTGCCAGATAAAGCAAAATAGTGGTAAAACATTAAACACTCGACGCGCAAATAGGATTGGATGAGAAGGAATATGATGGGAATATTTGTTGTAAGAGATGTCATTACAGTGTACAATACTGAATGTAAATGAAGATGTCACGCGATAATGGAGATAAAATCAAAGGGCGGCTTTCAAAAAAAATACGTTTGATCATCGGCTTTTCCCTGCTGACTGCTGCACTGACGCTGATTGGAGTGAGCGTATGGTCTATAGTCAGTGCGAATATAGCTATAGATGAAAGTCTTCGGGAAGCCGAGCAGATGGTCGCTGAATTCGGAGGGCAAGGGGAAGAAAACCCGCCTGTCATCATTGATGGCACCGATGGCACCGCAAGCCCCCTCGCGCCGGAGAGCGCCACCCCGACAGCCAGCGCACAACCGGAGCAGAGCCAGAATATATCTTCTGCCAAACCGGCGAGCTCGCTCATCGGCATACTTGTATTTGAGAGCTTGGGAGGCAGGAAAGTGCCCGTCCGCCAGGGTGCGGCCCCTCAGGAGCTGAACCATGGCGCGGGGCATAACGAGCGTACGTCGTCTCCCGGCGTGCCCGGCAACTGCCTGGTTTACGGCCACAGGGACACAGTTTTCCGCGGCTTCGGAAAGCTACAATTGGGAGATACAATACGCTTTGAGACTCCATCGGGGACGTATGTTTATAAGATAACTTCAATGAGCGTTGTAGACCCCGGCGACCCGATAATTTTTCATGTATACGAGAAAGCGGTCTTGACGCTGGTGACATGCTATCCTTTTGACTATATAGGCCATGCGCCGCAGCGATACGTAGTCGTAGCAACCATTGTATCCTAAAGCGCTGGCGCCATTACCCTGAGAGTATATGCAGAAGCAGCAAATGGGGGATGACCTCAATGCTAATGAACAAAAGCCAAACAGCTGAAGATGGCCTCAGCGTCCAGATGCTCGGCGCGTTTTCCGTACACCGTGGAGACCTCGCGCTGGACGAAACGCTCAATAAATCCCGCAACCTCGGCGTCATGATGGAATATCTGCTTGCGCAAAGGGGCAGGCCGGTGCCTGTAGAGGAACTCATGGAAGTCCTCTGGGAAGACAAGGATTGGGACAACCCTGTGAAGGTGATACAGAACCTTATCTACAGGTTGAGGCAGCTTCTTGATGTAAAAGGAAGACCCAGCCATATCAGCAACCTGCACGGGGGCTACTGTTGGAATACATCCTCGAAATATTACCTTGATATCGAGGATTTCGAAAATTTCGCTGAAGAAGGCCTGAAGCTGAAAAGGAACAAACAGGATGGGAAAGTTGCGCTTACCCGCGCCGTTGAACTTTACAGGGACGATTTTCTCGAAGATAAGGTTTTTGAACCCTGGACGGTCACCGTCAGGCAAAATTTGAAAAACAAGTATTCACTCTGCGTCCGGGAACTTCTGGATATTCTCGAAAAAGAGGGAAACTACAACGATATCATCTCCCTGTGCACCACAGCCATAGCTATTGATCCGTATGATGAAAAGGTGCATGTGGCATATATAAACGCACTGATCAAAACAGACAGGACAGCCCACGCCTGCAGGCATTACAACTTGACGACGGATTTCCTGCAAAAAATGCTGGGCGTAAGCCCTTCAAAAGAATTAAATGAGGTCTATAACAAAATCAAGGACAATATTTCCATCAGGCAGTATGATATTGATGCTATCATGGAGGAATCTGAGAGCGAAAAAACTAGGGCCGAAGGCCCGCTGTTTTGCGATCTTGAGACGTTCAATAAATTATATGACCTTGAACTGAGAAGGATGCAGCGCAACGGCCAATCCAACTCTCTCGTACTGATGACGCTAAGCAACCCGGATTATTCGCCCCCGTCGGGGGAAGTGCTGAAAAGAGCGAGGAGCACGATGAACAGCGAGCTTATCAAGTCGCTTCGTAGAGGCGACGTGGTGTGTTTCAGGACGGATTCGCAGGCGATAATATTTCTTTCATCCATCACCTTTGAAAGCGCCCATAACGTGGCTGAAAGGATAATAGAAAGTTTCAGAAAAAGTTTCAACAACCAGGATATTTTGCTGCAGTACAAGGTGCGTCTGGTTGAAGCCAAGTTCTGATCTCGACGGCCAAATAACGATTTTCTCCTAAAGCGGCGGTAAAAACGCCGCTTTTTGATTTTTCCCGTTCTAAAAGAGCCCATTGTACATATAAAAATTTAATCAGGCATCTAATAAAAGGGGCAACAGATAAAAATATTTTCTGTGAGAGCGTCATGAGAGCGGTATGAGAGCGCCATAAGAGAAGAGGCGTTTATAATGCAGCTATAAGAGGCGCCAATATAACGGCTATAGGGATGTGTAGAAAAGGTGGAAGCCATGCTGACCGGACAACAGAAAAGGCCGAAAGGCGAGTACGTCATCCGGCTGGCTTCCTTAGGAAACCGGATTTTTTCCGGAATAGGAAGAAACGCATACTCGGGAGAGAGCTTTTGCTTTTCGTCCACGTGGGAAATGGTCAAGGCGATGGAAGAGAATATGGACGGAGCAAGGTTCCCGCAAAACACGATCGTACTGCGTTCTTGGGAGGGAAAGAGAATGGAAAAGAGAAACAGAGACAAAAAAACTGAAACAGAAGGCAAAAAAATCGTTTCCTTTCCCGGCGGAGCAACTTTCGTGATCAGGGTGCAGTACAGGCAGAACGCATCGTGGCAGGGCAGCATCCAGTGGCTGGAGGGCAGGCAGACGCTCAGGTACAGAGGCGTGCTGGAGCTTCTCAAGCTGATGGAAGATGCGGTAGAAAAAATAGAGCCGCTCGAAAAAGAACAGGCGCAGACCTGGAAATAAAAAGGATATCACGCCTCTTCGTTCCCGTCGGGGACGAAAGAGGATATTTGTCACCCTTTACGGTAAGTGTAGTCAAGGAGGAGTAATTAAATGATAAGGACAAGACACCCCAAAAAATTTGCAGCGGCGCACCTGCTGCTGGCTATCATCGTGGTAGTGGGGCTGCTGCTCCCGGTGACGATGAGCGCGATGGCGGCAAACCTTGATTATCCCAACCAGGAATTTGACAGCGGTTCATTCGACAGCCTCTATGGCGGCAAACTGGATGAAGGCGGCCCAATTGACTTCCAGTTTACCAGCCAGACACACTTGTACGACAAAAACCAGCAATCGTATGACTATGGCGATATGGATGTAACGTTCAAGTACATCATTATCAAAGCCAGTACGGAATACTGGGTATACGATGTCAGCGGGAATACGGTGACATTCAATTCAAGTCTTTCATCTGGCAGCACGGACCCCGGATACGCCATA
>JAUYED010000029.1 GCA_030691525.1 Bacillota bacterium
CACAAATATGATGACTATGATGCTCTTTGACTTTTTTGCCATGCTCATCCCATTTACCTCATAAAAGAGCCGGTATGTTATATCTAAAGGATTTGCGTATTATTTTAGCACAAACCGGTGAATAGGTCTATGGTATTCCCTTAAAACATTTTCCACAAAGGGTTTTGCATTGAATTATACTATTATATATCAACGAATTCGTCCAGCCGCATAGAATAGAGCCATTTTTCCTTCACGGGCATGCCTGTCAGCTTCTCCAGCGCCTTCCGGTATGCATCCATCTGAAGGGCGTACCTTTGCCGCAGGGCTTCGATGTCCTCTCTTGTTGCCAGATCCGTCTTGTAGTCTATGAGCACCCATCCGCCGTCTTCCTCAAAACAGCAGTCAATCACCCCCTGGACGGGTATGCTGCCTTCCCCGAATCCCAGCTCCCTAGCGTCTATCATCAGTACGAAGGGCTGTTCCCGGAGGAGCCGTTTTGATGCCGCTGCGCGCATGCCGATGCCGGATCTCGCGAAGTTGCCTGCCCAAGCAAGCTTTATCGCGCCCGCCTCCGCCGGTGTAAGTATTTCCTCTCGGGTAATATGCCGGAGCTGGGCTTCCAGTTCTTCTTCCGTATGCTTCGAAAAGTCCATATGTGCCATGAATGTATGCATCGCCGTGCCAAGCTCCGCGCCCTGGATCATTTCCCCTGCTCTTGCAAACGCAGGGGTCTCGGGAACGTACGCATATTCGCCGGCCTCTCCCGCCTGTGCCTTGTAAAGCCCGCTCGCAGGCAGCTTTGACGGCAGTTTCGCCTCGCCGGCATAGGGATAGGCCCACGTCAGGCGTTTTGCGCAAAGATCGTACCCTTCTTCCGCCTGCTCCAGACCCCGGGTTTTGCACTCCTCCCATCTCTGCTGCATCCCTCCGGGGCTTTCGGCTCTTTTCAGCGCGTCGGGAGCGTGATAGCATATCTCCCAGCAGTTCTGGGCTGCCTTCCCAGCATCCTGAAGGAGAGCTGCGCCTATCCATTTGAGGTAGCAGCCGGATTTTTTCAGGAATGTCTGCGGGTCTTCGGCAAAGCCCTCCACCATCTTTTCCAGCTGTTTCTGTTCAATGATGCCCGTCAGGCAAAGATGGTCCATGGCGCGCGTCAGGGCGACGTAGAGCACCCGCATTTCCTCCGCAGCCGCTTCGCGGGCGCGCCGGAGCTTTATGGCGTTCTTGATGGGCGTTGAACTTATAACACCCAGCGCGCCGTCTGCATAGCTTATCCCGATGCCGTAATCCCTGTGGCAGACAACCGCTTTCTTTTCCTTAAAGAATCCCCTCCCCAGCGCAGACATGATCACGATGGGAAATTCAAGCCCCTTGCTTTTGTGTACGGACATGACTCTTACCGCGTCCTCTCCTTCGGAAACGCACATCCCGGAGCTCATGTCCATTTCGCCGTCCTCAAGGGTGCTGATATACTTTAGGAAGCTCCAGACGCCTTTATGCGCCCCGTGTTCGAACTGGGCTGCGCGCTCGCAGAGCAGCCGCAGGTTCGCCTTCCGCTGCAGCCCCCCCGGCAGTACGCCTTCATAGTCGTAATACCCCGTATCGGCGTATAGTTTCCATATGAGTTCCCCGAGCGGCATGATAAGTGCATCCGTTCTCCACCTTTCTATTTTCTCAAAGAGCACCCTTATTTTTTCCGCCGTTTCGCCGCCCCGCTGCGCCGCCAGCTTCGCCGCTTCATAATAGGATGCGCCGTCAGGGGCAAGGGTGCGGATCCTTATGAGCTCGTCCGTGGCAAAGCCGCCGATGGGCGAGCGCATGACCGCGATAAGCGGTATGTCCTGCATGCTGTTGTCAATGAGCCGGAGCAGGTCGAGTACTGTTTCCACTTCCACTGTCTCAAAGTACCCGCCCGCGTAATCTGAATATACGGGTATCCCCGCCTCGGCGAGCACCTGCACGAAGGCGTTGGCGCATCTTCTGGGTGCGCGCAGGAGCACGGCGATGTCCCCGTAGCGCGCAGGCCGCTCTTTGCCCGTTTTCATGTCATGCACGGTTTCCCCCAGCTTCTCGCGTATCAGTTTCACAGCGAGCACGGCTTCCGTTTCCATATTGTCCAGCCCGCCCAGGGCATCTTCTTCATCTGTCCCATCGCTGTCAATTTCCGCGCCGGCGCTGTTTTGGCCGGTGTCCTCCGGTTCGGCTCCTTTTTTTATCACGATATGCAGCTCCGCCGCATCGCCTTCTTTATCCTCGCGTTTTGCGCGCAGGGCTGCGGCTTCGTCGTAGGCGACGCCCCCCGTATCCATCGTCATTATCCTGCCGAAAAGATGGTTTACTGCAGCGACGATCGCGGGAGTGCTCCTGAAGTTTTCAGAGAGGTGGCGCTTCCTGTCCTGCCCGTCTTCAGAATAGCGGTTGTACTTATCAAGGAAGATCGAAGGGTCTGCGCTTCGGAACTGGTAGATGCTCTGTTTCACATCTCCCACCATAAAGCTGTTTTGCGCCCGACAGATGCGCTTCAATATTTCTTCCTGCACGGCGTTGCTGTCCTGGTATTCGTCTATGAAAATATACGTGAACTTTTCCCTGTAGTTTTGCGCGATGCTGCCCTCCGAAAGTACCTTCAGCGCGAGGTGCTCCAGATCCGAAAAGTCCACCATGCTGCGCTCGGCTTTCTTTTCCGTGTATTTCTCAGTATAAGCCCGCACCAGATCGCACAGAGCGGCAATGTGCGGCTTCATCATATCTATTTCGGCCTTGGCGCGGTTCCAATCCCCGCCAAAAGACTTTGCAGATTTTATCTCTCGAAGCACCTTCCGAATTTCGGTCATCTGTTTCTGCAGCTTTTCCTTTCCCGCATACCCGTCCAGCTCTTTGGGGATCCGGCTGAATCCTGCTTCCAAATCGAAACCGGGCAGCCCCTCGGGGCCCTGCTCCATAAGCGCCTTTTTCAAGCCGCAGGCGGCCTCAAAGACGCTGTATGCCCAGGCGGCGCCCTTATTGAGCCCGGCTGTGCGCAGCTCGTGGCATGCCCTGTTGCACCCCGCCGCTGCCGTATCCAAGCTTTGCGCAGCTTCCGTTACCAGCTCCTTATATAGCTCTGTTTGTTCAAAGTTTTCTGAATCATACGATGTTGCTGCTTTCTGCATCCATCCTTCGGGATCGGGGAGGTTCCTTGAAAATTCGTATATTTCAGCTATCGCTTCCCTGAGTGCGGCGTCATTCTTGTACGAAGCGAACATATCAAGAAGCCGGAGAAATTTTTCTTCCCTCTTCTCATAAAGCCCTTCAAAAAGCTCCTCCAGCGCCTCCGCCTTCATCGCGCCGGATTCGGCATTCTCCGCCACAGAAAATGCCGGGTCCACCCCAGCGGTTTGGAAATTTGCCGATACTATGTGCCTGCAGAAGGAATGGAGGGTGGATATCGGGGCTGTTGGCAGCAGGTTTATCTGGCTTTGAAGAAATGCGCTGCCGGTTTCCTCCCCCGCCTTTTTGAGCAGTTCGCTTTGCAGTTTCGCCCTCATCTGCGATGCGGCGGCATTGGTAAAGGTGACTATCAGCATCCTGTCAATGCTCTGGGCTTCCTTCATCATGAGCTCAAGTGCGCGCGCCACCAGCGTCGTTGTTTTGCCCGAGCCCGCCGCTGCAGATACGAGCAGATTGCATCCTCTCGCATCAATGACTTTCTGCTGCTCAGGGGTGAGCATCATTTCTCTATCCCCCCTTTGCCAGCACGTTTCTCGAAAAACGCTTTCTTGCCCTGGCTGCCTGCGCTTCTGGGCTTGTTGCCGCCGAACCTTTCATCATAGGCGCATATCGCGCGGTAGTCGCAGCTGTCGCAGGAGATGAGCGTCCCGCCCTTTCTTATAGGGGATATCCCGATCTCCCCGCTGTATATGCCGGTAAATGCCTTTTTTGCCGCTTCCCTGGCAAACGCTATGAACGCCTCGACCTGCGCTTCGTCGGCGACCCCGCTTCCTTCTTTCACGCTGCCGTCTACTTTGAGAGAAGCGCCCACGCATTCGCCGCCGCCCATCTTTTGGACGGCTTCGGTGTCTTTGAGCACCAGTCCGTCCATGCGGAATCTTTTTTTCATCTCCTGCTGGATACGCTCCATCGCCCTTTCCTGCGTATCTATGAGCGGGTCGTCTATCCTGAAATACAGCATGCCGCCCAATTTCGCTCCTTTTTCAGCGAGCCGCGCCGCGTCCTGCATCAGTGCGTCTGCGTAAATGGCCAGTTGAAGCCTCAGCCCCATTTCTGCGAGTGCCCAGTCTATCCCCGATTCTCCCGTCTTATAGTCTACGACGCGAAGGAACGGCACAGTCCCATCGCTGCATATGTCCACCCTGTCTATCTTCCCTTCGATGATGAATGTCTGCCCGCTGGCAAGCTCCACCCGGAGCGGCGGCAGTGTTTTGCCATCGCCGAATTCCATCTCGGTGGCAAGCGGGACGAACCGGCCCTGCTTCATATGCTGAGTGATAGCCCAAATCGAGCGTTTGAACGCCTTTTTCAGACGCGACGCGAGGTACACGTGCTTTGCATCAGAGGTGTCAATGCCAAATTCACCGCCGGAGTTCAGCTTGCCCGTTATTTCGCCGATCATATTTGCGATCACCGGCTCATCCAGGGCTTCCCACGCTATCTCCTTGCCGCAAACGGCGTTGACGAATTCCTCCATGGCTTTATGAAGATAGGCGCCTATGTCCACGGGCTTGATGCCGTACTCTTTTCTTTCGGAAGGCCTCAGCCCGTATTTCACGAAATGCTTGAACGGGCAGCTTCCATAGCTTTCCATGCGGGATACCGAAAGCTTGCCTGTTTTCCCGTAAAGCTCCGCCGCTCTTTCCCTGCCGATGCCCTGCTCGATGTTCTGGCAAAAGAGCGCCTTTTCGTATTCGAGTATTTTTCGCCGCCAGTCCCCGCTCTCATACCATTTGAAAGCCGTCCACCACTCCCGGGGCATGCTGCATGTGTCCGCCGCCTGCCTCATCATATCCGCCATGTGTGTGAGACTCCCCGAGGCGCCCACGGGCGGAGGGGCGCTTCCTTCCATCTGCACGGAGGACTGTATCTTTAATAGAGGAAACAACCCTTTCAACCGTTCGATTATCAGCGAAGGCGATGCCGCCTTGCCCTCTCCGTCTGCGAGCGAGTAGCTCAGGTAGAGCAGCTTTTTGGGTTTGGAAAATGCCGTGTATATGTCCATTGCCTCCTGGGCTGCTTTTTCCTCTCGCCCACGGCCGGCATAGAGCCCCCTTTTTTCAAGCCGGGAGAGCTCCTCATCGAGCAGAAGCCCCTCGTCATACCTGCCCGATGGAAGTACGCCGTCATTGACGCCCAGGACAAGAAGGGCGTTTATCGTATGGCTCATGGTCCTTCCGATGTCCCCGATCAGCACCTGGTCTGCAGTGGTGGGTATGATGCCTATCTCCACGCTCTCAAACCCCGACTGCAGCATCTTGGCGAACTGCAGCGGCGGCAGCGGCGAATCCCCGGCGAGCTCAAACATCTGGTCAAGGAGCTGGACTGTTTTCCCCCATACCTGCCCCGTCTCGCCTGCTTCCTCAAGCATGCCCCTCTCTTCGAGCAGGGCTTGGAATGCCCGCAGCTTTTCGGGCATCCTTTCTCCGAGGAGGAACCGGTAGAGCGCCCGGCATTTCCCGGCAGCGGTTTCGGCACGAAGCCCTTCGCCCAACCGGAGCAGCGGCGGGATCAGCGTATGCCTCGCTGCCTCGGCGGCTTTATCTGCAAATGCCCTGAAAAACCCCTCTCCCTTGATGCCGTGCTGCAGGACGTGATTCTCAAAAATATCCGATTCCTCAGAGTCCAGAGGGGAGAACCCCGTTTTCAGCGCCCGAAGGACGTCTGCCTGCGCATAACCCCTTGTCGCAGCACGAAGGGAGGCATTTATGTATTGTATCGCAGGGTGGTCGCTCATCGGTCTTTTGGCGTCAAGGAAGCACGGTATGCCATAGCGGGCAAAGACCCTTTTGATGATAGGCCCATATCTTTGGAGAGCGTTGCATGCGATAGCCATATTCCGCCACCGGTATCCTTCATCCTGTGCAAGGAGCATGCAGAAGGCCGCCGCATGCTCCACCTCATCCAGCGGATTCTTCAATGAGCGGATCGTGAGAGCAGAGGGTTCCTCGGAATATGGCAGGGCGCGCAGGGCAAAAAGCTCCTTCTCCAAGTGCCTCAGCCCGGGGTCGGCCGTGCGCCACTCCGTATCCTCTTGCGGAAGCCATATCGTCTCCGGCTCTGTGCCGTGGGCGCGTGCGATGCCGCAAAGCAGATCATAAAGCTTCTTTTCGGGCCGGAAAAGCTCCGCATCGGGCGCATTTTCTTTCTTTTCCATCCTTAAAGTTATGGTAAGCTCATCAGAGCATAAAAAAATCTTTTCAAGCGCGCGGTATACCTGCTTCGTAAGCATCTCAAACCCGTCAATAAATACATGAGCGTCCGTCAGAAACCCCGAAACTGGCAGCTCTTCGATAAAAATGTTCATTTTGTCTTCCGCGTCCGCGTAGCCGTCTTTCAACCGGTTTTCAAAGGCCTCATATAAAAGAGCCATGTCTTCAAGTTTGTCTGAAAGCACCCTGTCCTCAAGCAGCAGAGTTTTTTGATGCAAATCGGAAGGAGCGATATCAAAACGCTTGAGGTCTGAAAGCGCCTCTGCCATTTTAGGCGCAAACCCCGGCATATCCGCCATCGTGCCGTATATTTTCAGCTTTTTGGTGTTTTCGGAAAGGATGCGGCGTATGAGCATGCTTTTTCCCGTCATATCAATATATGTACGTGCTCCGCCGCCGCACAGCGATATGACCCTGTGGGCAAGGCGCGAAAAGCTCAGCACCTCCAGCCCCATCAGCCCCTTTAATCCGAGGGAGGACATCAGGTTCCTCTCCGCTTCGTAAGTGAACTGGTCGGGTACGATGAGGATGATTTCCCCTAAGGGTTTATCCTTTATGATTTTGCCGATTTCCTGCGTGATGCGCCTGCTTTTCCCGCTTCCCGCACGTCCGGCGATTATGCGCATGAGCAATTCTTGATACGGCCCCCTTAAATCAAGGAAAAGATTTCATATTGGATTATACAATGATTATAATACATGCGCCGTCCGCGCCGCCAGAAAGAAAAGCAGATTAACCCCCGCACCCGTCATTGCTTCGGAGCGTTAGCTCCGCGGCAATCTCTCCTTGACGCTCCATAACCGCTACTCTGACGCTCAATAACCGCTCCATCGCCCAGCTCCCATTGTCATTGCGAGGAACGAAGTGACGCGGCAATCTCAGGGATGGGCTTGGGAAGGGGGCATAGCCCCCTTTCCCAAATATCCGCAGCAATCCGTTCTTTCCACCCAATCCCTTCCATATGTCAATCCAAAGTGATATAATTATGCCAATAATGATTCAGGAGGCGCCTGCCATGTCCCGCTTTAACGCTATATTCATATCAATCATCCTGATATTTGCTCTTGCCCTCTCCCTCGTTGGCTGTGGAGCCGCTTCAACGCCGGCACCAAGTCCGGATAAATCGCCGATTAATTCGGATGGGGTTATAGATCCATCGCCGAGCCCGAGTGCAGGTGAAACCTCGAGCCCAGAAGCGTCGCCGAGCCCGAGTGAAAAGATTGAAGCACCGAAAGTTGACGGTTGTACTATAAAGGTGGTAGATGGAAATATTTTATATTATGCGGAAGAGGGCAATACATATGGATTAGAGACTGGAGAACTTTTTGGTGAATTTGTCCCAAATGTAAATATGGTGACTGAGGGTGAAAATAATGTTGAGGGTGGTTGGGCACTAAATTCTAAAGTTGTAGATAAATTATTGATCCAGGGTTCGGCTGAAACTGGCGAGGATCTGATTAACACAAAGATTGTTTTACCTTTGGATATTAGTGGGTTGGATAAAGATAGTGGAGTAAGTATCTTTGGTGTGTCGGTTTTTAGAGATGAAGTTAATACCGGGTCTGCTTTATTAATAGAGTTTGAAGAAGAAAACTTAACTTTCGTTAATGGTTATGATAATAATCATGATGAACATGTTTTGGCAGGTTATATGGAAGGAAAATTGGAATGGGATTTACATAAAGAGAATGGTGAAACAGTGGCTTTTAGTGGCTATGGGTATACTTTTGACTCAAATAATAACTTATTTTATTTTTCTGAGGATTTTTCACCAAATGGAAGCGAAGGTGGTTATTTTTTTGGAGATGCTGTTATAAATGTTGGTTCGCCTTTAATGATTGGTTCTGATAGGTTGCCAGGAATTGATGACATTTTTACCTTTCAAGGATTACCAGTTTTTTTGATGGCCAATAA
>JAUYED010000067.1 GCA_030691525.1 Bacillota bacterium
ATGCCGCATCAATCCGGCTGTAGAGGTCTTCCAGCGTGGATGAATTATCTATAACGATGCGGGCGTGCTTCTTTTTTTCTTCCTGCGGCATCTGCGCATGCATGATGGAGAGGGCTTCCTGCCGGCTCATGCCCTTATTCTCCACCAACCGTTCCAGCCGGACCGCATCGTCGGTCCGTACAAGCCAGACCTCATCCGCCATGCTGTCCCATCCCGCTTCGATGAGAAGCGCCGCGCTGACGACCACGGCTCTTTTCCGGCAGCGTTTTATCCTCTCGGCGATCGCACCGGCGATGAGAGGGTGCAGGATGGCATTGAGCTTCGCAAGGGCGGCAGGATCGCTGAAAACCCGCTTCCCCAGCTTTTTCCGGTCCAACTGCCCGTCCGGTAAAAAGTATTCATCTCCGAACTCCTTTTTCACCGCTTTATGCCCGGGCGTCCCAGGGCGCACCACGTCCCGCGCGATTTTATCAGCACAGATGATATATGCGCCTTTTTCAGCCAGGTATTGGGTGATAGTGCTTTTGCCCGCGCCGATGGAGCCCGTCAAGCCGATGATTTTCATAGCAATACACCTTTGAAATCAAAATGGTAAGCCCTGAGCCTGATGCATTTACTTCGTATCATACCAGCTTTTCCCCCAGCTTACCTGCGCTACGAGGGGGACCCGGAGCTGCATCACGTTCTCCATATTTTCTTTTAATATCTTTTTAACTTCATCCGCCTCTTTGATCGCGGCGTCAACTACAAGCTCGTCATGCACCTGCAGGATGAGCGAGGATCTCATTTTTCTCATCTTCAGCACATCATGGACGCGGATCATCGCGAGCTTGATGATATCGGCAGCCGTTCCCTGGATAGGCGTATTGAGCGCCACCCTTTCTCCGAAGGAACGGATACTGTAGTTTTGGGAACGGAGCTCGGGCACGTACCGCCGCCTTCCAAGCAAGGTGGTGACATACCCGGTTTCCTTTGTTTTTTGGACGATCTCCTCCATGTATTTTTTGACCCTCGCATATTTCTGAAAATACTTTTCGATGTACTCGGCCGCCTTTTTCCGGGAAATGGAGAGGTTCCTTGCCAGCCCAAAATCGCTTATGCCGTATACGATGCCGAAATTCACTGCTTTGGCGCTGGAGCGCATATGGCTCTTAACTTTATCAAGCGGTACGTCAAAGACCTCGGCAGCCGTCCTTGTATGGATGTCCTGCTCATGCAGGAAAGCGTCAATCATCACCGGGTCTTCAGAGATGTGCGCGAGGATTCGAAGCTCTATCTGTGAATAGTCCGCCGCTACAAGTACCCTGTCGGCAGCGCTGGCAAGGAAGGCCCTGCGTATTTCCTTCCCCAATTCCGTGCGGACGGGGATGTTCTGCAGGTTGGGCTCGGTGCTGCTTATCCTTCCGGTGGCCGTTACCGTCTGGTTGAACGTGGTGTGCACTTTGCCCGTCTTTTTGTCCGTCTGCAGGCGCAGGCCGTCAATATATGTGCTTTTCAGCTTGGCAAGCTGCCTGTATTCCATGATTTTTTCAATGATTGGGTGCTCGCCGCAGAGCTTTCCCAGCACCTCGATATCCGTAGAAAACCCTGTTTTCGTCTTTTTCCCTTTGGAGAGCCCGAGTTTGTCATAGAGGACGTCCCCCAACTGCTTGGGCGAATTGATGTTGAATTCCGTCCCCGCAAGTGCCTGTATGTCGCCCGCCAGCGTGCTGATGCGGGCTGAATATTCCCGGTCAATGGCAGCCAGTACATCAAGGTCAATATGGAAGCCCTCGCGTTCCATGTCGTAAAGCACGTCCATCAGCTTCATCTCAACATCGTAGAACAGCTTAGACATGCCTGTTTCTTCAAGCATCTTCCCCATGATCTTCTGGAGGGATACAAGGCCTGCCGCCTTTGCGCAATCCTGTCCGAGGTAGTTTTTCATGACTGGCTCCAGGGAATACTTCCCTCCGGTGGAATCCAGAAGATATGCGCCGATCATGGTATCGAACCATATGCCGCCTGTTTCCACACCTTCCCGGTGCAGGAGGGCGCGTGCCCGCTTGGCATCGTGAAAGATCTTTTTGATCCCGGGGTTTTCAAGCACGGGCTTCAGCTCGCTGAGGGCATCGTTCCATGACAACCCTTCGCAAAGCAGGTTTTGCTCGATGTGTACGTCATACTGGCTCTCCTCGCCGGTTGCAAAACTCACCCTGTCATTATCGAAATAAAATGCAGCGGTTTCGGAGCGGGCAAGCCCCGCAGCAGCCGATTTGAGGGACGCCATGCTGCTGATTTCGACGATCTTAACGCCAAGTGCTTTTGGCTTTGCCCCGGGCAGGTCTGGGGCAGGCGCAGCGTCAAATTCCTTCATCAGGCTTTTAAATTCCAATTCCTCGAGGGCTGCGACAGCGTCCTCTTTTGAAGGATATATGAATTTCATCGCTTCCAGCCCTTGGGGGAGCGGTACGTCGCGGATAATGGTCGCCAGCATTCTGCTCATCCTGGCCAGGCCGGCATTCTGTTTCAGCGTTTGCTTCAACTTTTCTCCCTGAATATCGTCTGCGATCTCCAGCACCTTTTCCAGCGTGCCGTACTGTTGCACCAGCTTCAGGGCGGTTTTTTCTCCTACGCCCGGCACCCCGGGGATATTATCTGATGCATCGCCCATCAGTCCTTTGACGTCTATCATCTGGGCAGGTAAGATACCATATTCCGCTACCAGCGACGGTTCATCATAGATGACGGTATCGGTGATGCCGCGTTTTGTAAGCATCACCTTCGTTTTCGGGCTGACCAGCTGAAGGGTATCCCTGTCACCTGTGACGAGCAGCACTTCCATGCCTGCGTCCTCAGCCATCAGCGAGACCGTCCCCAAAATATCATCGGCCTCAAACCCCTGCGCTTCGCAGATCCTGATTTTCATTTTTGAAAGCGCCTGCTTGAGCAAAGGGTACTGTGTATGAAGGTCGGGCGGCGTTTCTTTGCGCCCCGCTTTATATTCCACGTACTGGGCATGACGGAAAGTCGGGCCTTTCATGTCAAAGGCGACCAGGAGGTAATCAGGCCTTTCATCCTTCAATACCCTTATCAGCATGCGGAGAAAACCATAAACGGCGTTTGTGGGCACGCCCTTGCTGTTTGTCAGATTGCCAATGGCATAGAAAGCCCTGTGCATCAAGCTGTTCCCGTCTATGGCCATTAGTTTCAGCATTTTTTACCGCCTCCGCTTTTTTTCGTCAAGTTGAATTTATCATATGCCCGCCTAAAAATAAAGGGGCGCTATCCGATAGCGCCCCTTTATTTGATGTTTATCAAACGTTCATCCTTTATTTTACGATCTCGTACTCAGCCGAAATATTGGCCGTGATGGTCAGTTGACCTGTGGCGATGGGCGTGGATGCGCCCTCGTCCTTTAATGAATAATTACGGTCATAATAGATCGGTAGTGCGTTGTAGGAGCTTTCGGTGATATTCAGCGGCTCGTACTCGGTGATGCCTGCCGCTTCAGCGATGACGTCCACCTTGGCTTTAGCGTCATTCACAGCTGCAGCCAGTGCCTGAGCGTATGCCTCTGTCTTATCCAGAAGGTCGAAGGTGACGCTCGACAGCTCGTTCCCGCCTGCGTCCACAGCCGCATCCATGATCTCGCCGGTTTTAGCGATGTCCTTCACAGTGATCATCACCATATTGGTCGCAGTATAGTTTCTGGGTTTGAGAGCCGGGTAGTAATAATTGGGGTACAAGCCGTACGAAACGGTTTTGATGTCATCCTCGCTTATCCCCAGCGCTTTGACTGCCGCAAAGAGCGCGTTCATCTTATCGCTGTTGCTGCTTTCCGCCTTTTTGGCACTGGTGCTCTGGGTGGTGACGCCCACGGTGATATAGGCAGCATCGGGTTTTATCTTGATTTCGCCTAAACCGCTGACCGTTATCACGTTATTTTTGACTTCTTCGCCTATTATCCTGATCTCGTTGCCGCTCGCCGGTGTGCTGCAGCCCGTGAGGATGAGTCCTGCCGCAACGGCGATAAGGACGACCATCAGGAGCTTCTCTTTGAATTTTTTCATATTTATCCTCCTTCTATGGTTGATGTGTTAAAGCTTGATCATGTCATCGGGATTACTCTTTTTTTCTGCAGCGGCAGGTGCTTTTTTAGCCAGCTTCGCCTTGCGCCGTTTCAGTCCGATGACCAGCCATGAGATCCCTGCAGCCAGCGCAGCAAAGAAAAGAAGGAACGGCCAGCTGGCAGCAAGCGCGACGGCGATGGCTGTGAAGAACGCTGTGATAGCGTTAAGGCCGCCGTAGAAGGCGTTGCTGATATTGAGGCCTGTATCGGTCTTGACCAGCTTCAGGTCTACGATTTCTTGTAACGTGATGCTGACGCTGGAGTAGTCAACCTGGCTGTCGTAATACTTCAGCTGTCCGCTCAAGGCTTCTATATCCTGCTCCACCTGGCTTATCCTGCTCTCGATGTCCAGCATTTCATCTACGGTTTTGGCCTTGGCAAAAAAGTTTTGCAGGAGTTCAAGTTTTTTCTGGGCTGTCTCCAATTTATTGTCCGTGTCGGCGTACTGCCCTGTGACATCCTGGCTCTCCACGCTGCGGGAAACAAGTGTCCCGATTTTCCCCAGTTCCTTCAGGAAGCTGTCAAATCTCACCTTGGGTATGCGCGCGAGGTAGTACGCTATCCTGCCGTATATTTCCCCTTCCTCGGGCTTCTTGCCTGTTTCGGAGGAATTTTCGATGTACCCGCCAAGCGCCTGGATGCGCGTGTAGATTTTTTCAAGATCCGTGTCATAGTTTTGCGTCTGCATCTCGATGGTGGCCGTACGGATAAGCTTCTGGTCGGCAAGCGGTGCGTTAGCGCCCGGAGCATAGGCCTGGCCTGTCCCCGCGATTATTCCATCAGGTGCTGGCGAAGGAGCGGGCTCGTAACCGGGTGCTCCCGGGACCTCCGCCTCTCCCTTATCATACGGGGAAGGCGCTGCTGCGCATCCTGCTAAGGCAAGTGCAACAGCAATCAGGATCGCCAATAAAGCAACAAGCGGCGTTCGTTTCATATTAAAACCTCCCTGAATCAAATAATGATGGGGCTTGAACCTTCATAGATTAGACAAAACGATGCTTATAAAAGTTCCATGTCATCGTAGAGTATTTTCTGAAGCTGGAGCCGTGCTCTGCTGATCCGGGATTTGACTGTCCCGACGTTGCACTTCAAGATTTGCGATATTTCATTGTAGGAAAAGCCCTGTACGTCGCGCAGCACCACTACGGCGCGGTGCCCGGGGTCGAGACGGGAAAGTCCGGCTTTGACGGCATCCATCCACACGCCGTTATCATACCGGCTTTCGGGTGTGCCGGAAGCTCCGTCGGGTATCTCAAACTGTCTTTCGATTTCACTGTTGCTGAAATAGACAAGACGGCCCATTCTCCTCCGCCGGAGCGCGTCAAGGCACACATTAACGGCGATGCGGTAGACCCAGCTGAAGAACGCACACTCCCTTTTGAAATTCGGCAGGTTTCGGTAAACCTTGATCATGGTTTCCTGTGCGGCGTCCAAAGCATCTTCTTCATGGCCCATCATGCGAAGTGCGATATTGAATATTCGTTTTTCATACTGGCCGAGCAGTCTTTCCACAGCTTCTGCATCGCCATTGAGCGCTTTGCCCAGCAGTATATCGTCTTCTTCTTGGGACACAGTGGATTACCTCCGGAATCGGCTTTAAGTATGCGTCTATAAAACTATCCTCTGTGGCGCTTTTTCGAATATCTTCCAATAAATGATTTTACCAAATCGGGTGCTCTTCCGTCAAACAGAAGGAAAGGCAAACTTCAATATGCAAATAATTGAAAGACCCAAATCTCTTTTGACGCTTAAAACCATATTAAAAGGGGCGTTAGCCAATGCCTAAGCCAACGCCCAAACCAAAACACTCCTTATTAATATAAAACTCTGTAATCTATACGGGGTACTCCCCTCACAATAATTACGCCTGTTTTTTCGGTGGTTCTATCAAGTTGCGGAGCTTTAATTTTCGTAAAATCAAGCCCAGCAAGAAACCACCTACAGCTCCAGCCACAGCTTGGAAAGTGTTAGGAATGATCAAACCGCCTACAGCTGTCGCGACACCAAATAAAATCGTATCGGCAGCGAAATAGCCCCCTATCATGACGATTTCACCCATAATAGAAGCGAGTAGCAAAATAGCGGCTTCACCTACAACAGGAGTCAGCCGCCTTAAAACAGCCTTAATCTTACCAATTCCCGTTAATGCAATTTTCTCAACGCTCTGGTTAGTAGCATGCATTACAATCCTATTCTTGCTTATCCTATCCGCTGGCATGGATACCAGCCAAACTATAAGTGCCATCAGCCCTTTAATAACAAAGGTGAATGGAGCATATATAGCGAAGCTGCCCGTGGCGACATCCGCTAATGCACTGCCAAGAGCTGCAGATACTATCCCAATCTTCCAATCCAGTGCCAGAACGCTGGCGATGATCACTACGTCCCCAAGGTTAAAATAACCCGGAGGAAATGGAACCATTAGATAATATGTTGCCAAAAAGACGAGCGCTGTCAGTATCCCCCCCACAGCCAGTTTCTTGATGAGTCCTCTTTTCATGCCGTTTCCCCGCCTTTTTTCCAAGTTGAAGTAATAGTACAACAATATATACGATTATACAATACATAAATAAAAAAATGCCCTTTATGACAGTGGTTTTAAAGGGCACTCATAATGGAGTTTTATGGGGCAGGCGTGGGCGAAGGCCCCGGGTTATAGCGGATAATAGCAACCGAGGCCTTGTATATTGATGTGAGCACTATTCTTTGGACCCGTTGCCCGTTAAGGTAGTGATCCACATACGTCACGGCGCTCTTGCCATTCCTTCTATCCCTGTCCTCCACCTGCTCCCCGGGCGCGAGCGTCAGGTCTACGATGTATTCATCCTCCCCCACAGGTGCCCATGAGTCGGTCTGCCTCTGGCTGATCTTGACCTCATACCCTTCAGGGAATGACGGCCCGTAGATATCCACCTGCAGCCATTTCTCAGTCTTGTTTGCTGTCGCAAAGATGTAGATAGGATACTGCTTGTTGTTGACGAACTTCAGGTTTTGCGCGCCGGTGCTGACGGTCGCGTCGCGTCCAAGGGGGACATAGGCTGAAGGAATGGAATGGTTCCTGCGTTCGGTGATTTCAAGTCCGGCATAAAGCGCAGCGTTCCATGTCGTGGTAGATACCTGGCAGACGCCCCCGCCCGGCTCGTGGACCATCATCCCATCCCATATCGCCCCGGCTTCTCTCCACCCCCGGTGGAAAGTCCTCGGCCCAAGGATAGCATTCATATCGAATTCCTCGCCCGGCTGCAGTACCTTTCCGTTCATCAGGGCTGCCGCCTTAGCGATGTTGAAGACGCGGTTGGAATACCCAAGCTTAGGCTTTTTGAATAGCGTTTGAAAAGACCCTATAAGCGTCGTGTTCTTCTTGACGTCTTCTAAGCTGACGCCCGCCTTTGTCGTGATAAACGGCACTATGATCTTGGAAAAATCTTTGTTCGCTGCGTTCTGCTCGAGTTTGGTGAAAAGCGCATTTTCAAGGATGATGATGCCGTCTTTGGAAGCAGTGTATTCAAACTTCTGATCTATAGGGTTGTCCGGCTTGACGATAAACTGCGCATCTGCGGGCTGCACATTGTATTTCGCCGCAAGCTTGGTTATGGCTTCTCTTGCAGGAGAAACGTCAATGGTATAATCCACGCTGTAGTTGACGTTCTTCTTGCCCGCCATGATTGCCTCTTGAAATATTTTCCCGGGGTTCAGGCTGATATTGAAATATTGCTTGCCCAGCGGGATCTTCTGCCCGTTATAAACGAATACGAATGATATCCGGTCTTTGATGGCCTGCTGGATTTCCGGAAGTACCTCATCTGCTTCTTTCGCTTTCAGTCCGGCTACAGATACACCGTCTACCGTGACGCCCTCCGGGATCCCTGCGCCAAAAAACAGTGCAATTTCGCCGCATCCAGAGGCGGTAAAGGGCACAGCCAGTATGAGCAAAACAAGCAAGACGCTGATGTGTGTATCTGCTCTGCCCTTGCGAAACATGTGGCCCCTCCTACAAATGTATGATTGGTTGATGCTTAATATATGCTGTCTGTATGATAAACAGTTTCTACCACCTTTACCCAGTTTATTTTCCCCGTTCGTATCATTTCGGATATATATCCAGGCAGTTCGCAAAAACCGTCCTCAAAAAAAGAGCGGACGGCTTCGACCGCCTCGGGGCTCGATTGCGGATAGTCCAGGACTTCAAGCATGATCTTTGCTTCGTTCAAGAGCCGCCTTTCCCGTTTCAGGGCCTGGATAACATCATTCGTTTCATCCATACGCAGGTTTCCTCACTTGTATTTTTGTATATATTATAACCATTTTCCGGCTCGATGTAAATACAAAAAATACCATCAAAATGCTGTAATGTTGATGATGTTTTGGCACTTTTAAGATAAGAACATTCATACAGGGTTTGTATGGAGTGCTTTTCTTAAAGCAAATAAAGTTATGAGTGGAATACGATAAAATAGTTAAATATATTATATTAAAAAGGTTCGAGTTTTTATTGACGGTAACCAAGAGAGGTGGTAGAATATGGGCACAAGAAGGGGGAGAAAGAAAATGGCAACAGTTCTTAAAAAAGATACTAACACTATCTTGCAAGAAAGATTAAGATACATTGCTTCAAAAGCCCCGATAGGAAAAGTTAAAGATGGTAAGGTTATTCTTGACCGCAATAATCCACAAGATGTTGAATGGTATGAAATTGATAAGTATAAAGGCAAATAAGCAATGGTTCTACAAGGAGAATTTTACGTTTTAGAAATTGATTACGAAGACGAAGACGGGTCTAAAGAAAGACCCGTTTTAGTATTGATTTATGAAGATAATATGTGTACTATTGTTCCAACAACTTCACAACCACCTGAAGACCCACCTGTAAAATATTTTGATAAAGCAAAAGAACCCATTTATAAATGGAAAGAATATGGATTAGATGAAATGTCTTATCTTAAATGTGCTAATATTAAGGTTTATGACTCTTCTGCACTAAATAATAAAAAGCCAATAGGTATTATGGACGAAGATGAATTTGATAGAATAACCGAAAAAATATGCTGGTATTTATAATATAAAAAACAATTTATCGTAAGTAAGGGTATAATAGCGAATAATTTCATTCAGCGATATGATCAAAAACGGTTCAAAAGAAACAGCCCATATTTGCAGGGCTGTTTCTCTCTTATTCTGTAAGCATCAGGGCTAAATCATAGAGCTCTTTGTCAAACGTTCTCTGCATACCCAGCGCTTCGGTGATGTCATAGTCAACGATCTTATCGTTGCGGATGCCTATCACGCGGTTGCCTATCCCCTGGCTCAGCAGCTTGACCGCATGCGCGCCCATCCGCGAAGCGAGTATCCTGTCGAAGGCAGTGGGGTCTCCTCCCCTTTGGATATGCCCAAGCTCGATGCCCCTGGCGTCAAACCCTGTTTTTTGGGTGATGTATTCTGCGATCTTGTCGCAGTCCCCCGACGCTTCCGACACGACGATGACGCACGAGGTTTTCCCTTTGATCCTTTCTGCGCAGAGCCCTTTGCAGATCTCATCTATATCAAAAGGCATCTCGGGCAGGATGATATAGTCGGATGCGCCCGCAAGCCCGGAATACAGGGCTATGCAGCCGCTTTTATTTCCCATAACCTCCACCACGCCAATCCTGTCGAGGGAATCCATAGTATCCATTATCTTGTAGAGTTCCTGTATGACAGAATTCACCGCTGTATAGAAGCCGATGGAATAGTCCGTATAGGACAGGTCGTTATCTATCGTCCCGGGCAGCCCTATCGTGGGGACCTTATGCTCGCTCAGAGCCCTGGCGCCTCTCATGCTGCCGTCTCCGCCGATCACGATGAGCCCTTCAAGCCCGCTGGCCTTGATAGTGGACAGGGCTTTTTCGAACCCCTCTTCCGTTTTGAATGATTCAGACCGGGCTGTCTTGAGGATGGTACCGCCTTTGTGGATGATATCCGCCACGTCTTCCCGCTGCAGCTTTATGAGCTGCCCTTCGATGAGGCCGTTATACCCGTGCAGTACGCCGTAGACGCTCATATCGAGATGGAGCGCTGTTTTGACTGCTGCGCGGATGGCAGCATTCATCCCCGGTGTGTCTCCTCCGCTGGTAAGTATCCCTATTTTTCTCATGCCTGAATGCCCCCAAAATGATCTAAAAATCAAACGTACCCGTTTTCAATGAGCACTTTCCGCGCCTCTTCGACCTCGGAGCTCAAGACCATGATATGCATGATGCTTGCTTTGGTATTATCGAGGACAAAAGGCTCCACCTTTACGAGAAAGCCCTCCCGTAAAAGCAATTCCTGGATAAGTTCAGCCGTTTTTTCTCCTTCGGTAACATGCAGCACCATCCACAAAGCTATAAACCCCCAAATGCGGGTTCATTCCCCGCTTTCCAGCTCTCCGTGACGGGTGAAGATCTTTGCTTTGCCCTTTATTTTTATTGCGGAAGTATTTTCGGTAAATTGGGCAATGAGTACTTCTCCTCTGGAGAGCTTCTCGATATGATGGAATTTGGTTTCTTTGCCCCTTGTCATGCCGATGATGCTGACGCCTTCTTCAAGCGCCTTGACGCAGATGAAATCCGCGTTTATGTACCCTGCGTTCTCTACGTCTTCCACGTGGCGCACCTCCAGAATCTTTTTTGTTTATTATAACACACTGTAATATTATATCATATCGCCAAATAAGCCTGCGAAGAGGTGGGTTATGGCAATAGAAAAAGAAACTGCCACTCTTGAGTTGGCACTCAATAAGGGGAAGGATTTTTCGAGTTGTAACACAGATGCAGTAGAAATGTTGCGTGAATTACCTACGCGTTTGTTAAGGTGCTTTAAATAGGATTACTAGTTCTAAGCAGTATA
>JAUYED010000131.1 GCA_030691525.1 Bacillota bacterium
TAGGGTCGGAGGGGGAAAACCCTCCATCTCAGCCGGAAAATCAGCACCCCTAGCGGAAAAAATATTTTGATTTCGGTTTATTTTACAATTTACACATAAAGCTTGTCAATGCTTAATACCGTATATTTTCACTTAAAGCTGAAAAAAGCAAAAGAAATGACCCTTATCTCCTTTTGCGCTTAATAACCGCTCCATAACCTCTTCTGTGAAACGTCCCTCTCTCTGTCATTGCGAGGAGCAGAATGCGACGCGGCAATCTCCCCTTGTTACTACTAATAACGCAATCTGCCCCTTCTTCTCTGCCACTCAATAACTGCTCCATAACCGCTTTAGAAAGGGACAGCACTTTCCCAAAAAGTAAAAATCCCCCTCCCGTTCGCATACCCATTTTCTTAATAGGTAGTCTGTTAACGGGAGGGGGTCAGGGGGTGGGCAATTACTATTTCCCATCTACAATCTTTTCATAATCCATTTCTCCCACGTCCTCCGCCAGCTCCCTGACCATGAGGGCGCGGATATACCCGCGGGCGTTGCTCGTGGAATGGACGAAAAACCCGCTGCCGTAATAAAAGCGCACCAACCCTATCATACGGCTGGAAGTATGCAGCGCCAGCGCTTTGAGGCCGAGGTGGCGGGACTTTTCCTCTACGGCTTCCATGAGGGCGTGCCCTATGCCGCAGCCCTGCGCGATAAGTTTCACGCCGAAACGGCTGATATAGCCCACGCCGCCATCCAGCACCTCGAAGCGGATGGAGCCGACGGGCTCTCCGTTGAGCAGGCCGATATAAACGCGCTTGTGCGTTATGTCCGAGAGCACGTCTTTGGGCGTTTCGCGGAGCGCGCCAACGAGCTGGGGCATTCCAAGTTCGAGCGCGTATTTATGGAACGCTTCGGCGGTGATTTCAGAAACGGCGAGTACGTCTTCACGCGTGGCTTTGCGTACCTCGATATGCTTCAATTTACCTGCCACCTCCCATCAGAAGGCAAAGGACGGCTTTCTGCACGTGCAGGCGGTTTTCCGCTTCGTCAATCACTGCAGAAGCCGGCCCGTCCACCACGTCCGCTGTCACTTCCTCGTCCCTGTGGCAGGGCAGGCAGTGGAGGAAGATCGCATCCGGCTTGGCAAGGGAAAATAGGGCGCCATTCACCTGGTAGGGGATGAAAAACCTTTTCCGCACTTCGGTTTCGGATTCCTCCCCCATGCTCGCCCAAACATCGGTGTAGACCGCATCAGCGCCCTGCACGGCTGCTTCGGGTTCATGCGTCAGGATCACGCTGCTTCCGGATCGGGCTGCAAAGGCCTTCGCGCGATCAATCATCCCGTCATCCGGCTCATACCCCTTGGGGCAGGCCATAGAGATATTTACTCCCAGCTTGGAGCATATCGTCAGAAGGGAATTGGCGACATTGTTGCCATCGCCCATATAAGCCAGTTTCAATCCCTGAAGGCCGCCCTTTTGCTCATAAAGCGTCATGATGTCGGCAAGCGCCTGACAGGGATGGACCAGGTCAGTAAGCCCGTTTATCACAGGGACGGCCGCGTACTCTGCCAGCTCATCGACATCGCTCTGCTTGAAAGTGCGTATCATTATGCCGTCTACCATGCGGGAGAGCACGCGCGCAGTGTCCGCGATGGTTTCTCCCCTGCCCAGCTGTATATCCGAAGCGCTCAGAAAAAGCGCCATCCCTCCCAGCTGATACATCCCGACTTCAAAGGAAACGCGGGTGCGCGTGGAGGATTTGGAAAATACCATCGCAAGTGTCTTGCCTTCCAGCGTCCGGTTCGGCTTTCCTTCCTTGAATTCCTTTTTCAGCTTCAGCCCGAGGGAAATTATCTGCAGTATCTCATCCTGCGTATAATCCTTCAGCCAGACGAGGTGCTTCTGGGAAAACGGCTTTTCGGGCTTATAATCAAATAAATCCATCATTTCTCTCCCCTTATGCGCTGCCCGATAAGACTTGCTCCAGCGCTTCGAGCATCTTATGGGTCTCGGCTTTCGTTATGATAAGCGGAGGCGTCAGGCGCAGCGTGTTCTCCTCCGCCGTTCCGATGACGAAACCCTTTTCCAGCATGGCGCGGGCAGCGTCCGCCGCCTTATGGCTTTCCTCCAGCTCCACGCCCAGCATCAAGCCCAATCCCCGGACGGACTTTATAGCAGGCAATCGCTGCATCAGACCCTCAAGCGACGCTTTCAGAAGACCGCCCATTTTTGCGCCATTTTCTATTACGCCTGTGTCCAGCAGCTCTTCCATCACCGCGATGCCTGCGGCGCACGCCAGAGGGTTCCCGCCAAAGGTGGAGCCATGATCGCCTTTTTTGAATGCATCCGCAGCATGCTGCTTGGCAAGAATGGCACCGATAGGAACGCCGCCGCCCAGCGCCTTGGCCAGCGTCATGATATCCGGCTCCATCCCGTAGTGCATGTACGAAAAAAGCTTCCCCGTCCTGCCAAGCCCCGTCTGTATCTCGTCGAGGATGAGCAGGGCGCCCGCCTTGTCGCATGCATCCCTGACCGCCTGCATATACCCAGGCGAAGCGGGAATGACTCCTCCTTCGCCTTGGACCGTCTCCATCAATACAGCGCAGGTCTGCCCGTCAACTGTTTCAAATAACGCTCCTATATCGCCGTACGGGATATGCACGAAATCCGCCGGCAGGGGGGCGTAGGGAATATGGAATTTCTCCTGCCCGGTGGCAAAGAGGGTGTACATCGTGCGGCCGTGAAAGGAATTTTTTGCGGAAACGATCTTTTTCCGCTTCTCGCCCTTCTCATAGCTGTACTTCAACGCGAGCTTGATGGCGCCTTCATTGGCCTCTGCGCCCGAGTTGCAAAAGAATGCCTTGTCCATGCACGAATTCTCGCACAGGAGCGCGGCCAGCCGTGCCTGCTGCTCGATATAATAAATGCTGGACGTATGCACTACAGCGTCCACCTGGGCGTGCAGCGCCGCTTTCAGGCGCGCGTTGCCATGCCCCAGAACGTTGACCGCGATACCGCCGAAAAAGTCGGTGTATTCCCTGCCTTCGGTGTCGTAAAGGCGGCAGCCCTCCCCACGTACGAAACAGACGGGCATGCGCTCTCCGAAAACGCCGAAGTAATATTTTTTGTCCAGCTCCTTTATCTGCTCCAGATCCATGACTTTGCGATCCCCTCCGGTAAAGCTTATTTTGTTACCATCGTGCCGATGCCCGTATCCGTGAATATCTCCAGTAGGATGGGGTGTGGCAGCGTGCCGTTCAATATATGCGTGCGCTTGACGCCGCGGTTTATCGCATTGGTGCATGCGGCGACCTTGGGGAGCATGCCTCCCGAAATGGTGCCGTCGGCGATGAGCCGCTCTACCTCGTCCAGCGTGATGGAGTATATCAGCGAAGACGGGTCGCCCGGGTCGCGGCAGATGCCGTCTATATCCGTCAAAAACATCAGCTTTTCGGCGTTGAGCGCTGCAGCGATGTCCCCCGCCACAGTATCCGCGTTTATGTTGTAGCTTTCGCCGTCAGACCCCACTCCTATAGGGGCGATGACAGGGATATATTCGTCCTCGGACAGCAGGCGCAGCAGCTTGGTATTGATGCTGGTGATGTTGCCCACGTAGCCCATGTCCACGCCGTCAATGGGCTGTACCTTGACGGCTTTTATCAAACTGGCGTCCTTGCCGCAAAGGCCGATAGCTTTTGCACCCATGCAGTTGAGCCGGGCGACGATGTCCTTGTTGATCTTCCCCGAAAGGACCATCTGCACCACGTCCATCGTCTGCATGTCGGTTACCCGGAGGCCTTTGTGGAACTGGGGCTTTATATCCAGCTTTTCAAGGAGCACGTTGATCTCAGGGCCGCCGCCGTGTACGAGGATGGGATAAACGCCGACGTATTTGAGGAGCGTCACGTCCTGAAGGATCGTCTGCGTCAATTCATCGCTCAGCATGGCGTTGCCGCCGTATTTTATGACCACGTGCTTGCCCGAGAGCTGCTGTATATAGGGCAGAGCCTCGATCAGTATATTGGCCTTTTCTATAAGAACCTTTGTATCCATATCCATTTGATGCCTCCTTATAGGTACCAGCCTGTCCGGGACAGGCCGGTGGATTCGGTGATGCCGAACATCACGTTCATATTCTGGACCGCCTGCCCCGCAGCTCCCTTGACCAGGTTGTCCAGCGCCGAAACGATGATAAGCCGCTTCGTGCGCTTATCCACGACGAAACCGATATGGATGCAGTTGGAGCCGACTACGAATTTCACCTCGGGGAGACTGCCTTCCTCGTGCAGCGTGATGAACGGCTCGTCCTTGTAAAAGCCGCGGTAGAGCGAGAGTATATCCTTGTGGCTCGCTGTATCGGCCAGCGGGCAGTATATCGTGGCGAGGATGCCGCGCTTCACTGGCAGAAGGTGCGGGGTGAAGGATACAACGATCTCCCCGCCGTGCAGCAGCGAGAGCTCCTGCTCTATCTCGGATGTGTGCCGGTGCTTTGCTACATTGTACGCCTTTATGTTTTCATCTACTTCGCAGAAGTGCAGCGCTTCGTTCGGGGAACGGCCGGCACCCGTCGCACCCGATTTAGCATCAATGATGATGCCGTGATGGTCAATGACGCTGCTTTTCATCAAAGGCGCCAGCGAAAGGATGGCGCAGGTGGTGTAGCAGCCGGGGTTGCCCACGAGGCGCGCCCCCCGTATCTTTTTCCTGTAAAACTCGGTGAGCCCGTAAACGGAGGACTTCAGAAGTTCGGGAAAGGCGTGAGGTGCGCCATACCATTTTTCATAGACCGCAGGGTCGTTGTAGCGGTAGTCCGCGCTCATGTCTATCACCCTGCATCCCCTATCATAAAGCGCCTTCACTGTTTCGGCGCTGGTGCCGTGGGGAAGGGAGGCGAATATTATATCGCTGTCCCCGGATATCTTCGAAATGTCCATCTCCTCCAGCATCATGCCCGAAGAAGCAAAGCTCTGATAGATGGCGGAATACGGCTTGCCTGCAAAGGATTGCGAAACAAGATGCGCTATTTCCGCTTGGGGATGCGATGTAATAAGGCGCGTCAGCTCCATGCCGGCATAACCCGTGGCGCCCAGTATGCTTGCCTTGACCAAAAGACCACCTTCTTAAAAACTAAAAATCGAACTATTTAATAATTATACAAGTATACGCATAATAATGCAATACATGAAATTCGATTTTTTTAAAATGGATTTGCGGCCGCCGGCGCCGCTGTTTATAATAAAGACAGCTGATATAAATAGCTACAGACAGAAAAAATATTCTTTATATCAAGGGTGAAAAAAATGAAAAGTGCAGTGGTATTCTATTCTCTGTACGGCTCCACAAAGATCGCCGCCCAGGCCATAGCGCAGAAAAAAGGTGCGGCGCTGTATGAGCTTTCTGAGCTCAGGGGGAAAAGGACAGGCATTTTTGGCTTTATCAAATCGGGTTTCCAAGCGGTTACAAAGAAAAAGACGAAGCTGGCAGATTACTTCACTGACGAGATAACGGCGTGCGGCGCCATTTATATCGGTACGCCCATCTGGGGAGGAATGCCGGCGCCCGCTGTCAATTCATTCATCCACCATAATGATTTTTCGGGCAAAGACGTCTATATCTTCACGCTTCAGTCGGACCCCGAAGTGGAAAACATGTCCAAAAAGGCATTTTCATACCTTTTGAGTTTGATTGAGGCCAAAGGCGGCCGGGTCAAGGGACTTTTCCCTCTTCTGGGAAGCTCCAATGAAGCACCCAATGCCGATTCGATCATGGAACAAGTGTCAAAAAAGGTAATATAAAGCGGTTTCCCCTTGCCGTTATATGGGATAAGATTTCTCCTGCGATGACAAAATAAACAGGAGATATTCAAGCTGCAAGGGGATGGTTCATAATGAGAAAAAAGGTTTTAGCGGCGGTGATCAGTGCCGCTATCATTTTGGGCGGGACGGGAGCGTTTTTTCTTTTCAGGGATACTTCAAAAAATGTTACCCTATCCAAAGCGTGCATAAAGGACATCATGCAAAGCATCGAAGTGACCGGTGAGATCATGCCGATCAAGACGTGCGCCGCCGTGTCCGAAACGGGCGGGCGGGTAGCAAAGGTCCTTGTTACCGAGGGTAAGTTTGTCCACGAAGGGGATGCACTCTTCACGCTTGACGGCGGGGCTGTCAGCGCCATGCTTGAGGAAGCAACGGAAGAGCTGGATGCGCTCAAAGGAGACAGCGCTGTGAGCGCCAGCGCAACGGACCAGCTGGACGCGCTCCAAAAAGCCAAGATCGCTCTGGCGCTCGCGCAGGCGACGGGCTATGACTATGAGAGCTTCAATATCGAAGCAGCCGGGATAGACCCGTCCCAAATCGAGGAAGTGTTTTCCCAGCTGGATGATATCAGCTCGGGAAGCGGGATTCTTACGCAGCAGGCGGCGGCCTTGCTGAGCGCTGCCGAGGCGAAAGTCGCCCAGCTTCAGGAACAGGTGAATTGCCTGACGGTCAGGAGCACTGTCAGCGGGAACGTGCTGAAATGCAGCGTCAAAGAAGGCGATATCCTTCCGGCGGGGACGCCCGGAGTCTTCGTCGGCTATATCGGCCAGCTCGTCATCAAAGCATGTGTAAACGAAAAGGATCTACCAAGTGTCCGGATCGGCCAGAAAGTGCTGCTGACCAGCGACGCCGTTAGCGGCATCTGGGACGGAGAGATCAGCAGGATTTCACATATGGCTACGAAGATACAGGGCGCTTTCGGGACTGAAACGGTGGGCGAAGTAGAGATAACTCCCACTTTGGGGCTTTCAGCCCTCCCGGGCATGAGCGTTGGCGTCAGCATAATCCTGAATGAAGCCCTGGACGTCTGTACGGTGCCGGTCGAGAGCATCGTGCATGAGGATGAAGGCGCCTTCGTTTACATTGCGGCGGACGGTGTTGTAGAAAAAAGGAGCATTGTTACGGGGCTTTCGGATGGTTTCAACGAACAGGTGGTCGAGGGGGTGACTGCCGGCGAAATGGTCGTTCTCACCCCCGATGCGGATATAGTTGACGGGGCAAAGGTGAGATCTATTGATTAAGGCAAGACAGCTGGTCAAAGAATACGGCAAGGGCCCCGTCGCCGTAGCGGCATTGAATGGCGTCAACTTGGACGTGGAGAGAGGCCAATTCGTTGCTATAACGGGGCCTTCGGGCTCGGGCAAATCTACGCTGATGAACATCCTGGGCTGCCTTGATGTCCCCACCTCGGGCGAATACTACCTCAACGGCATGAATACGTCGCTTCTCGGCGGCGTCCAGCTTGCCTATCTCAGGAACCGGACCATCGGCTTCGTGTTCCAGTCCTTTTTCCTTCTGCCCCGGCTCACCGCTGCGGAAAATATGGAGATACCACTGCTGTACGCCGGGGTCACCCCTGTGCAGAGAAAAAAGATGGTGGCAGAAATGCTGGAAAGGATGGGGCTATCGGACAGGACAACACACCTGCCAAATGAACTTTCGGGCGGCCAGAGGCAGCGCGTAGCTATTGGCAGGGCGCTCATAAATAAACCGCTTCTGATCCTGGCGGACGAACCGACGGGCAACCTTGATACAAAGACGGGCAGGGAGATAATGTCGCTGCTTTCGGAACTCAACAAGGCGGGGACCACCATCGTGCTCATCACACATGAAAGGGAGATAGCCAGTTATGCCCAGCGGCTGCTGGCTTTGAAAGACGGGCTTTTCGAAGCAGACCTGCAGATCGCCACGGGAGGGAGGCCATAAAGAGAGTGAAAACCTTCGAATATACCGCTATGGCGCTCAAACAGATAAAGATCAATTCCATGCGCTCCATCCTGACCATGCTCGGCATCGTCATAGGCATCGCCGCGATGATCGCCGTCATCTCGGTGGGCGATGGCGGAAGGCAGAGGGTAGACAAGGAGCTCCAAAAATTCGGCATCAACCGGCTGTGGATCTTTCCCGCTGAAAAATCCGACGACAGAAGCAGAATGACCGTTGAAGACGCAGAATACCTGACGCGCGCTGTCAAAGAGGCCAAAAACCTCAGCCCTGTCGCATACAGGCAAAATGAGATCGCCTACGGAGGAAGAAAAGGCATTACCAAAATCGTGGGGACAAACCAGTATTATTTCAAGCTCGAAAGCACCACCCTCAAATCCGGCCGGCTTTTGCAGGAGGCTGATCTGAAATACAGTCGCAAGGTCATCATTCTGGCCGAAAAGACGGCTGACGCACTCTTCGGCGGCACCGACCCCGTTATGAAAAAGGTCATGCTGCAAAACCAGCAGTTCACTGTCATCGGCGTGGAATCCAGCAGCGAGCTCTCGATTTATGACCGCAGTATGGAAAGCAAGTGCTACATCCCTATAACCGCTTTTGAAGACGTCTTCGGGACAAACAATGTGGACGAGCTCACCATGGGCGCAGACAATATCGCAAATACTGATACGGTAGGGATCAAAGTCGTAAGTGCGCTCGAGGACAGGTACGGACAAAGCATGAAATATACCATGCTCAATCTCGGCAAAGAAATCAAGATGGCACAGGACATCATGGATACCTTCAAAATGGTCGTCAGCGGGATCGCTATGATCTCCCTTCTGGTCGGGGGCATCGGCATCATGAATATCATGCTGGTTACCGTCAAGGAGCGCACCAGGGAAATAGGGATAAGAAAGGCGCTGGGGGCGACGAACATGCAGGTATTGAGGCAGTTCCTTGCCGAGGCGCTTATGTATTCCATCATAGGCGGCACGCTGGGAATAGGCCTCGGGATAGCCCTCACGTGCGCCTGCGCGGACATCATCAGCGTCCCCGTTGTCATCTCTCCATCCACTCTCATGGCCTGCACGGGATTTACCGTGGCAGTGGGCCTGTTCTTTGGCATCTACCCTGCGATGAAAGCGGCGAGGCTGGACCCCGTGGAAGCCCTGCGCATCGAATGAAAGACGAAATTTCCATATTGCAAACAGGAAATGTCTATGCTATCATGATTGCCAACAGAATATCATAAAATGCCTGCGGGTCTTCGAAGAGAAGATAAAAGGGAAAGCGGTGAAAAACCGCTGCAGCCCCCGCTACTGTAAGGCGGAGCGCAAACCAACAAAGCCACTGGGAAATGAAGCCCGGGAAGGCGGACATGCGCCGTGATGCCGAGCCAGGAGACCTGCCCGCAAGCAGCAGATGATTTTCTTCGGAGGGAAGAAATATTGTTTTGGCAGCAAAACATGAAGCCCCGTTCTGAAGAATGGGGCACTTTGTTTTCTAGCCCTCCTCGTTCCTTCCAAAAATATTAAAAAGAAAGGAAGAGGAAAATGAAGAAACTTTTACTGACCCTGATCACGGCGGTCCTTGTTGCCGCGCTGATGGCGGGATGCGCCATCAGTACCCCGAACGAAACCCCAACACAAACCGTTTCGCTGGCTTTCCCGAAAAAAGTTGTGGATATCCAGGGCACTGAAGTGGAGATAAAGGCAAATCCCCAGAGGATCATCTCCCTTTCCGCCAGCACGACCGAGATCCTTTTTGCCCTGGGCGCAGGGGATAGGATAGTGGGCGTGGACGATTTCTCCAACTATCCCAACGAAACGGCAAACATCGAAAAAGTCGGGGACTTCACCAACGGCAATATCGAGAAAATCGTTTCCCTGGATCCAGACCTCGTACTTGCCGGCGAAACGCTGCAAACGGATACCATCAACAAGCTTCGGGAACTGGATATCCCCACCATGGCAGTGGAAGCCCGTTCTTACGAAGAAGTAGCCAGTTCCTTCGAGATCATCGGCGCAGCGGTAGGCAAGGAGGCAGAAGCTGCGGATCTGGCAGATACTCTGAAAGCCAAAGAAGAAGAGATAAAGGCCAAAAAGCCCACTGTCTATTTTGTGTATTCCTACGGCGAATACGGCAACTGGACGAGCGGGCCGGGCAGCTTCATCAATTCCATCATTGAGATCGCCGGCGGCCACCCTGTGACCAACGACGTCACTCCCAATGCGCCGTGGATGGACTATACGCTTGAAACGCTCGTCTCCCAGGACCCCGATGTGCTCCTTGTGAGTGCGGACGCGGGCGACGTGGAAGCGCTGAAGCAGGCGGAGGGGTATAAATCGCTCAGCGCGGTGAAAAACGGCAAGGTCTATGTATTAGGCGATGAAATAGTGCGCCCAGGGCCGCGGCTCATTGATGCTATGGCCGATGTGGCGCAGATGCTCTATCCCGATCTGTTCGAATAAACGCATTTTGCATTTGGAGGTAGGGGGGTTATGGCTTCCGGCAAGCCCTTGAAAAAGAGCATTCTGCTGGCTGCGCTCTTTGCGGCAGGGATCATCATCATGATCGTTTCGCTGGGCGTAGGGAGTTCGGGGCTGGGGCTGTCAGATTTTTTCCGGCTGCTTTTCACAGGCGGCGACAGCCCCGAAAAAGCCATACTCTTCAATATCCGTTTCCCAAGAGTCATCCTCTCATACTTAGTAGGCGCCGGCCTTTCGGTCAGCGGCGCAGTGCTTCAGGGGCTTTTCAAAAACCCCATGGCCGACCCTCATGTGCTGGGGGTCAGTTCGGGCGCCGGGCTGGGGGCAGCGGCCTTCATCGTTTTCGGCGGTGCAGGTATAGCTGCTTCAGGCGGGCTGATAGCGCTTTGCGCATTTTCAGGCGGGATCATTGGCGTATATGCAGTCTATCTCATCTCGGGTGCCGGAAGGCGCAGCTCGAGCATCGTGGCGCTCCTGCTCTCGGGCATTGCCGTCTCTTCGCTGCTGACTGCGCTGATCTCACTGCTCATGGTAGCCAACAGGGCGAAAATGGATAAGATCATCCTCTGGACGATGGGGAGCTTCACCTCGGCAGGGTGGGGAAACGTAATATGGGCAGCGGGGCCCATCGTGCTCGGATGCATCGGCTGTATTTTCTTTTCCCGGGACCTCAATATCATGCTGCTGGGCGAGGAAGAAGCGAGACAGCTGGGCGTTGACCTGAAAAATACCCGCAGGATACTTTTGCTGCTTACTACGCTCATCACCGGATGCGCAGTGGCTTTCTGCGGGATCATCGGCTTCGTAGGGCTCATCGTCCCGCATATGGTGCGAATGGCGGCAGGCCCCGACCATAAATGGCTTCTGCCGGCTTCGTTCCTGGGCGGGGGCGCGTTCCTTACGCTGGTGGATACGCTTGCGCGCACCGTAGCCAGCCCGCTGGAGATCCCAATAGGCATACTCACCGCGCTGTGCGGCGTGCCTTTCTTCCTCTACCTTCTGACGAAGCACCGCAGAAGGGGGCGTGCGGTATGACAAGGATCAAGGTAGACGGCGTATGGTTCGATTACGGGAGCGGCTTCGTACTGAGAGGCGTGACTCTCAACATTTCCGATAAAGCGTTCAATGCCATGATCGGCCCCAACGGGAGCGGGAAAACTACGCTCCTCCGGTGCATCACGGGCTACCTGAAACCACAGAAGGGTAAGGTGGAGCTGGATGGACGGGATGTTGCTCATTACCCTGCCAAGGAATTGGCCCGGCTCATGGCGCTCATACCCCAGCAATCCTTTCTCGGCTATGATTTTACTGTAAAAGACGTAGTGCTGATGGGGCGGAACCCCTATATTTCCCGCTTCCGGTCTTTGGAGCCGGAGGACGAGCGGCTGGCAGACGAAGCCATGAAGCGGACAGAAATCTATGAACTTAGGGACCGGTCTGTGCTGGGGATCAGTGGCGGCGAATGGCAGCGGCTGGTGATAGCCAGGGCTCTGGCGCAGCAGTCGCCCATACTGATACTGGATGAGCCGGTGGCCCATCTTGATATCAAGCACCAGGCCAATATCATGCGGCTTGTCCGTGAGCTGATCGCCGAAAACGGCATCACCGTCATATGCGTGCTGCACGATCTGAACATGACACTGCGTTTTGCCGACAGGCTGGCGGTATTGAAAAAAGGGGAGCTGGTGGCTTATGGGGAGCCCGAAAAGGTGTTGTCACACGACGCGATACGGCGCGTGTACGAAACAGAAGTAAAAATATTGGAAATGAAAGGAAGCAAATATATCGTACCCGACTGGGATTGATTCAATAGAAAAATGGTTTTGAATGATTTGATGTGCTAGAGTAAAACGTGCCGGGTATCGCACAATATGCCAGGAAGAAAGGGTATGGGATTTTGAACATTTACCTGCTGCGCCATGGACAGACGCAAGACAATGCAGAAGGCAGGTATGCGTCCTGCAGCGATACGCCTCTGAATGAACTGGGGCGGACGCAACTCCGGTGCGTGGCAGACTGGCTCAGGGGCATAGCTTTTGACCGGGTTTATTCCAGCCCCAGCAGGCGCGCCCTCGAAAGCGCACAGATCGTCATACCTGGGGCAGAACCCTGCACTGATGACAGGCTGGCAGAACGACGATACGGTATATTTGAAGGCCTGACATATGAACAGATTAAGAAGCAGTATGCTGAGGCGCTTGCAGGATGGGAAAATAACTGGATGCACTATGAAGTGCCGCAGGGGGAAAGCTACATGACGTTTTACATGCGGGTTGCGGCTTTTTGGGAAGACCTACTCCGCCTGGATACGGAGAATGTGCTACTTTCCACGCATGGCGGTGTGATATGTGCATCGTATTGCTTTATTATGGGGGATGCAAGCCTCTTTTGGAAGTTTTCGTCAGGAAATGCAGACTTATCCCTGGCGAGGTACGAGCACCGAAACCTTTATCTACGGTATATTCAGCCATGTACATTGGAGTAGTGAGCTAAGAATCATGAGCAGGATAATCCTGATTTCCGGCGGCATCCGCTCGGGGAAAAGCACGTTTGCAGAAAGTCTGTTCCAAGGCCATGATGATGTGCTATACATAGCCACGGCAAAGCGCACCGACGGTGAGATGGATGAACGTATCACGCGGCACCGCGCGCGCAGAAACAGCCGATGGCTTACGCACGAGGGCTTTTGCGGGCTGGGCAAAGTGGTGCGCACGACCGCATGCAAATTCATATTGCTGGACTGCTGCTCCTTTTGGTTTGCCAACCTGCTTTTCCATCGTGCCGGTGTGGATTTGGATGGAAACAATATCACACCTGTGACGCTGGAAAAGGCGTTACAGATTGTCAGGCAGGAAATCAAGGCGCTCATTGACGCCGTCCGCATGAAAGACAAGACCCTGGCCATCGTTACCAACGAAGTGGGCTGGGGACTGGTAAGCGATCATCCCTTGGGAAGGTTGTTTTGCGACTTGACGGGCCTGGCGAACCAGTATACGGCACAGTTGGCGGACGAAGTATATCTTATGTCCTGCGGCCTGCCGCTGAAACTGAAGTGAGGTGGAAAGCGTGCGCTTTTTGCTGATGCTGCAAGTATTGACCAGTATTCCGGTGAAACGCTCTTTCCCATGTACGCAACAGGATTTTCGCAAAGCGGCCATATGGTTTCCTGTGGTGGGGCTGCTGGTGGGTTTGCTGAGTTTCGGCATGTACAAACTCGGTGCGTGGGTGCTGGGGTCTTGGTGCGGGGCGGTATTCTCTTCGCTATTCCTAGTATTTATCACGGGGGCTTTGCACAACGACGGCCTTGCCGACTGCTTCGACGCCTTCTTTTGCTCCCGCAGCAAGGAAGAGATGCTCGCAATACTCAAAGACAGCCGCATAGGAACGTATGGCGCGCTCGCTTTGATATTTGACATCCTGCTGAGAGTGCTTTTTGTGGCATTGCTTCCTCAAACTTTTGCATGGTTTATCATTGTCGTTCCCGTGCTGGGCCGGAGCAGCATCGCGCTGGTCTGCTCCTTTGGCAAACCAGCCAAAAAAGACGGGAGCGGCGCCCTGTTTATCGGCAACGTAACCGCAGGCATAGCCGTATTCTGCGTGCTGGCAACATTGGCAGCGTTCGGGGCGACAGGTTTCTTTATCGGTGGCGTCGTGGCGATGCTCTGGTCGTTGAGTTGCGTACTCATCGGCTTTATCGGATCGCTTGGTTTTTACCGGCTGTGTGTGAAAAAAATCGGGGGTCTCACCGGCGACTGCCTCGGCGGGTGCTGTGAAATAGGAGAGCTGACAACGCTGTTTGCCCTTGTAATCATTATTAACCGAATTATTTGATTGGAGATATATCATGACTTTACTTGAAAAAACGATTAAGGCCATCAAATGTGCAAGCAGGGAAAAACTAGCAAAGGCGTGGGCGCATTTGGACCAACTGGCCAAGCCCATCCGCAGCTTGGGCGTACTGGAAACGCTGGCGGCGCGCATTGCTGCGATGACAGGCTCCTTTGACTACGATATCAGCAAGGGAGAGGTCGTCGTCTTTTGCGCTGACAACGGCGTATGCAAAGAAGGCGTGAGCAGCTGCCCGCAGGAAATCACGCGGCAGGTCACGCTGAGCTTCACGCGCGGGATTACGGGGGTATGCGCCCTGGCCCGCAGCGTGGGCGCCGGATTGACAGTAATTGACGTGGGTGTCAAAGACCTGGCACAGACGGAAGGCATTGTGTTTAAAAAAGTGATGCCTGATGGGACAAATAACATCGCTCAAGGGCCTGCCATGACGAAGGAAGCTGCGGTATCGGCCGTTGAGGTTGGAATTGGCACGGTATTGCAGCGGCACAGGGCGGGAGTCCGCCTGTTCGCAACGGGGGAAGTGGGCATCGGAAACACGACTGCAGCCGCTGCCGTGCTCAGCGCCCTCTCCGGGCTATCTCCCGATGTTACCGTAGGGCGCGGGGCGGGCCTGGACGATACCCAATTGGAGAACAAGCGCCGCATTGTCAAAAAGGCCCTGGAAACAAACAAACCCGACAGGGATGATGCCATAGATGTCATTGCCAAGGTGGGCGGCCTGGATATTGCGGGCATGTGCGGGGCTTTTCTGGCTGCCGCCTCCGTGAAAGCCCCGGTGGTGATTGACGGGTACATCTCCTGCGTTGCCGCCCTGTGTGCAAAAAAGCTTTGCCCCGCATCTGCCGACTACATGATCGCATCTCATCTTTCCACAGAGCCGGGCGCAATTTTCACTCTGCAGGAGCTGGGGATTGAACCTGTCCTGCACATGCATATGCGCCTTGGCGAAGGCACGGGAGCGGTGCTGATGTTTCCCATCATCCGGGCTGCATTGGACATAGCCAGAAACATGGCCACATTTTCACAGGCATCCATTTCCTCGGGAGAATATCTGGACAAATGGGCAGCAGATCAACACCCATAATAGCATTAATACAGCATGATGTGTTGTTTGCCTGCGTGATGTACGTTTCTTGAACTCTTCTGAAGATGGTACGAATACTTCAACTCTCACAGCTTGACAAAACGGCTTTTCTGGAAATATAATGGCTTATACGAAAAGCCAAAAAGGGGAAAAACGCAAGCCATCCCAAAAGAGAGCGCCGCCCTTTGGCTGGGAGGCGGCGCGGGAGATGCGAAGCGGTACCCGCCCCTTTGTGCTTGCTTGGCGTAAAGCGCAAGATAAAATGCGAAAGCCATGCCGCATGCCGTGCGTTATACGGGCAATGAGACGGGCAATCTATCTGCCCAAAAAAGGTGGTACCGCGGCCTTCGCCCTTTATCAGGACGGGGGCTGTTTGATTGACAGGAGGATATTTTATGAGCAGCGGCAGCGATTTCGTGCAGCATATCGCCTCACGTGAAGAAGATTTTTCGCGGTGGTATACCGATGTCATACTGAAAACAGACCTTGTGGACTATTCAGACGTGAGGGGCTGCATGGTGATAAAGCCCTACGGCTACGGCATCTGGGAGCTGATCCAAAAAGAACTGGACGCGCGCTTTAAGGCGACAGGCCACAAAAACGCGTACTTCCCGCTTTTCATCCCCGAAAGTCTGCTGAAAAAGGAAGCGGAGCACATAGAGGGCTTCGCGCCCGAAGTTGCCTGGGTGACGCGCGGCGGCAGCGAAGAGCTCACGGAGCGGCTTGTAGTCCGACCCACCTCCGAAACCATCATCTGCAGCATGTATGCCAAATGGATACATTCCTACCGCGACCTGCCGGTGCTCATAAACCAGTGGTGCAACGTCGTGCGCTGGGAAAAGACGACGCGCCCCTTCCTGCGCACTTCCGAATTTCTCTGGCAGGAAGGGCACACCGTGCACGCCACCGAGGAGGAAGCGCAGGAGGAAACACTGAAAATGCTGGACGTTTACGTTGAGTTTAACAAAAACGTTCTGGCCGTCCCTGTCATCAAAGGGCAAAAGACGGAAAAGGAGAAATTCGCAGGCGCCAGAGCCACCTACACCATGGAAGCCATGATGCAGGACGGCAAGGCCCTGCAGATGGGCACTTCCCATGATCTCGGGCAGAACTTTGCCAAGGTATTCGACATACAATTCCTGGATAAGGACGGGCAGCTCAAATACGGCTGGCAGACTTCATGGGGCGTCTCCACCCGCATGATAGGCGGCATCATCATGGTGCACGGAGATGAGCGCGGGCTCGCCCTGCCTCCAAAGGTGGCGCCCACGCAGGTCGTCGTCCTACCCATCGCCCAGCACAAGCCCGGCGTGCTGGAAAAGGCGCGGGAGCTGACAGAGCGGCTGCTCAAATCAGGCCTCCGTGCGGAGATAGACGAGCGCGAAGGGCAGAGCGCCGGCTGGAAATTCAATGAATGGGAGATGCGCGGCGTGCCCATCCGCGTGGAAATAGGCCCGAGGGATATAGAAAAAGGCGAAGTTGTTGCCGTACGCCGAGATGACTTGCAAAAAACCGTCCTCCCGATGGAGGGTGTGGAAAAGGCATTAACCGAAATGCTTGAACTGGTGCATCAGGGGATGTACGATAAGGCGCTAGCTTTCAGGGACAGCAGGATATTCACTGCAACGGACTTTGATGAATTTAATAAGGCCGTCAACGCACGGCAGGGATTCGCAAAGGCGATGTGGTGCGGGGAACGCGAATGCGAGGACGCCATCAGGGAGAAAACAGGCGCAACAGCGCGCTGCATTCCTTTTGAGCAGGAGAAAATCTCGGATAAGTGCGTATGCTGTGGGAAAAAAGCCAAACACATGATGTACTTCGGAAAATCATATTGAGATAAGAAAAGCAGCGAAGGCAAAACCTTCGCTGCTTTTATTGTTCCAGAAATGCTTTAATTTGAAAAGGTATCTCATCGCTGCTAACGGTGGTCACTAGACCCCAAACACCTTCCGGATTCGCTTCATAGCAAGA
>JAUYED010000041.1 GCA_030691525.1 Bacillota bacterium
TAATTTCAAGATCAAAGACATTGGCTTAGAGAGTGAAACAGTCTTCCTTGAGAACGCCAATATTCAAGACTACTGCTGGTCGGCGGACAGTTCGACGCTATACTTTTTGAGGGATGCCCCCAATGCTGAGCAAAGCGGGTATCCGATGCTGCTCTGCTCATATGCACCCAAAACAGGTGAGATACCGGAGATACAGGAGATAGCCAAGCTGAAGGCAGAAGAGATCCACGCATTGAAAAATCCGGAGCAGCTGCTTCTTACAGATACATACATAAACGAAAAAAGCATTTTATATGCCACTTATATACTGGAACTTGAATAAAGCGGACTATCAAAAGCACAAGTGAATCCTGTGCTTTTTGTTTTTTAAATTTGATGTTTACACGATAATAATTCATGCTATAATATAAAAGTCAAAGAAAGACTAAACACGCGGCATATAAGGAGGGCTCGGGATGTCGGTATTGAGCGACACCATCGAAGGGTTTATCAAATCGCTTATTATGGAAGGGCAAAAGGAGATAGAATTGCAGAGGAACGAACTCGCGCATCATTTCTCCTGCGCCCCTTCGCAGATAAATTATGTCCTGGCGACGCGCTTCAGCCTGGATAAAGGGTATGCTGTGCAGAGCAGGAGGGGCGGCGGAGGGTATATCCGCGTCATCCGGCTCGAAACCGACGGCGAAGATTTCATTGCCGGCCTTATCAGATCGCGCATCGGCGAGCGCATCACGCAGCACGAAGCGTACGCCATCATAGGACGGCTCGTAGAAGCAGGGTTTATAAACGAGCGTGAGAAATGCCTGATGAAATCCAGCGTTTCAGATAACGCGCTGTCTGTTCCGGCGGTGGTAAAAGACGTGCTCAGGGCAAAGATCATGCGTACGCAGCTGACGGCGCTTTTGTGCGAAGGGGGCGGCCATGAATGATCATCTGTGAAAGATGCGGGAAGAACCCGGCGGCGGTACACATGACGAATTTCATCAACGGCCAAAAGACGGAACTGCACCTCTGCAGCAAATGCGCCGGTGAAGAAGGCGGCCTGACGCTGTTCGAGAGCCCGTTCATACCCATGTCCGTCAAAGACCTGCTTTCGCAAATGGTAGGCGAGAAGGCGCACCCCCAGGCCCGCTGCTCGCGCTGCGGCATGACACTGGAGCGCTTCAGGGAAGAGGGCCGCCTGGGCTGCTCCAACTGCTATAAAGACCTGAAAAATGAACTCATGCCCATACTGCGGAGCGTACAGGGAAAGCTCCAGCACACAGGTGCCCAGCCCAAAGTGCTCAAAAAAGCCGGGGAGCTTTTAGATCTGAAAAAGCAGCTTGAAGAGGCAATCCAGGCGGAAGAATATGAGCGAGCTGCGAAGCTGCGCGATATGATCCGCCAGAAAGAGCAAAAAGAAGAAAGCACGAAGGGGAGGGATTGAAATGCCGGTTTGGCTCTATGAAGCCGGGCCCGAGTCGGACATAGTGGTTTCCAGCAGAGTACGGCTGGCACGCAATCTCAGCGGAGAACTTTTTCCTTCGCTGCTGGATAAAAAGGGTGCCGACGGGGTTTTGGATAAGGTCAAAAAGACTGTTTTTTCAAAAAAAGCTGATTTCGAATTAAAAGATTTTTCGCTGCTTTCCCCCATCGAAAAGGCAGCGCTGGCCGAAAAGCGGCTTTGCAGCGTGGAGCTGGCCGAGAGCGGGATCGGGGCGCTTATCGTCAGCCGCGACGAAACCATAAGCATCATGGTAAATGAAGAAGACCATCTGCGCATACAGTGCCTTTTGCCCGGGCAGCAGCTCCAGGCCGTACTGGCCAAAGCGGGGGAGATGGACAAGATGCTCGGGGAAAAGCTGGGGTTTGCTTACGACGACCGGCTGGGATACCTGACAAGCTGCCCCACAAACGTGGGCACCGGGCTTCGCGCATCGCTCATGATGCATCTTCCGGCGCTCGAGCTGGCCGGGCAGATGCCCGGGATAGTGCACACCGTGGGCCAGATGGGGCAGACGGTGCGCGGCCTGTACGGAGAAGGGAGCAGCGCCAACGGGTGCCTTTACCAGCTCTCCAACCAGGTCACCCTCGGCGTTTCAGAAGAGGACATCCTGAATAGTTTAGACGCCACGGCGCGCTCGGTGATGGAAAAGGAAAGAGCGCTGAGCTCGAGTCTGCACCGGCAGCGTGGGCTTGTCCTTGAAGACAAGCTCTGGCGCTCGCTTGGGATCGCAAAAAGCGCAAGGGTGCTTGATACAGCGGAGTTCATGTCCCTATGGTCGGATATCAAATGGGGCGCGTCACTAGGGATTTTCAAAAATATAGACCTTGCCGTCCTGCATAATCTGATGATGGAGATCCAGCCCGCGACGCTTCAGCTTGCCGCAGGAAAGCCGCTGGAAGCACAGGATAGAGACGCTTACCGCGCCGAAGTGGTGCGGAGGGCGATAGAACAAATTATCAACAAATGATTATTGATGAGGAAAAATGCCGATTAACAGTTATATAGGACGCATTATTGATAGAGGTGATAGATCATGAAGTTTATGGATAGGTTTACCGAAGGTGCGCAAAAAGCGCTGGTCTATTCGCAGGAAGCGGCGCGTACCCTCGGACACAATTATGTAGGCACAGAACATCTTCTGCTGGGCCTCATACGGGAAAGTAACGGGGCAGCAGCCCATCTGCTCGCTTCGCTGAACGTGACGGAAAACGATGTGCTGGAATACATAGATAAGCTCATCGGCAGAGGTGATTTTGCCTTCAACGAGGCGTTCGACTATACGCCGAGGACCAAAAAAGTCATAGAAGGCAGCCTCGAAGCTGCAAGGAACCTCGGGCACAACTTCGTAGGCACGGAGCATCTGTTGCTTTCGCTCATCCACGAAAGAGAGGGCATCGCATACCGGATCCTTGTTGACCTCGGCGTAGACCCGCTGAAACTGCAGGAGGCCCTATTGGGCAGCGGCGGCGAAAGAGCATGGCCTGCACAGGAAAGAGGCAAGGCGAATACGCCGGCGCTGGACCAGTTCAGCCGCGACCTTACAGCGGCTGCGAGAAAAGGGGAACTCGACCCTGTGATCGGAAGGACGGAAGAGATAGACAGGATACTTCAGATCCTCAGCCGGCGCACAAAAAACAACCCTGTGCTCATAGGCGAGCCCGGCGTGGGCAAGTCGGCGGTAGTAGAAGGACTGGCACAGAGGATCGTGGAGGGAAGGATACCCGAACTGCTCAAAAATAAACGCATCGTATCACTTGACCTTGCGGGCATGCTGGCGGGGGCCAAATACCGCGGCGAATTCGAGGAGCGGCTCAAAAACGCCATAGCAGAATTGAAAAAATCGGGCAACATCATCCTTTTTATTGATGAGCTGCACAACCTTGTTGGGGCGGGCGCAGCCGAAGGCGCGATAGACGCAGCCAATATACTCAAACCCGCGCTGGCAAGAGGCGAGATACAGGCCATCGGCGCTACTACGCTGGATGAATACAGAAAGCATCTCGAGAAGGACGCGGCGCTGGAGAGAAGGTTCCAGCCCGTCATGGTGGGAGAGCCCACGGTCGAAGAAACGATAGAAATACTGAACGGTTTGAAAGACAAGTATGAAGCGCATCACAAGGTGCGCATCGAAGACGAAGCCATAAAGGCAGCGGCAACGCTCTCTGAACGCTATATAATGGATAGGTTCCTGCCCGATAAGGCCATAGACCTGATGGACGAGGCGGCTTCCAGGGTGCGGCTGCGCTCCTTCGTCACACCGCCCGATATCAAAGACCTTGAGTCAAAAATGGAAGCGCTGGACAAGGAAAAGGAAGAGGCGATC
>JAUYED010000002.1 GCA_030691525.1 Bacillota bacterium
ATGATGGAGAGGGAACTCTCACCGTACTCCGCGGACATCCAGAGCGACTGCGCGCCCGTTATTCCGTTATTATTGGCGTTAAAAGACCATGCATCCAATATCCATGTCCTGCGCGACCCGACGCGCGGAGGGCTGGCGGCGGTACTCAACGAAATCGTTCGGCAAAGCTCAATCGGGATGGAAATCGAAGAAACCGAGGTGCCTGTTCCCGGCGCCGTCAGGGCCATCTGTGCGGCAGCGGGGATAGACCCTTTTAACCTTGCCTGCGAAGGGCGGCTTGTTGCGGCAGTGGAAAGAAAAGCTGCAGAAAAGATACTGCAGGCATGGCGGAAAACTTCGGGCGGCGAAGAGGCGGCGATAATAGGGCGGGTATGCATAGAGCACCCCGGTATCGTTGCAATCATCACTGAAACGGGAGAAAAACGCGTACTGAGGATGCCTTCGGGGGAACTTCTGCCAAGGATCTGTTAGTCAAGCATGTGCGAGTTGTGCTTTAAAGAACTGCAACATAATTATTAAATGAGCTGTTCTAAGCCGCTGGAGAGGGATTTGACCCTTTTCGCGGCTCATTATTTTTCTTAAAAATGATATTTAATGCACATAAAAATTCCCTCTGGCGTATAGGTAGATTAGGGAAAGCCGTTACTGATGAAGAAAAACCCGCTTTAGGAACCAAAAAAGCGGCTGCACCAAATATTCTATGGGAGGGATAATCCATGGATTGGCTGGCTAATAATGGCAGCGTTGTCCATATGGTGGCCATCGTTGTCATCTGTGCTTTTATCGGATTTGCGATCAAAACGGGAAGCGGGGGAAACGAAAAGGTAACGCGCTGGATCCCGCTGATTGTCGGCGTGGTGGGAGGCATTCTAGGGGTAGTGTATAAATTCATCAGTGCCGAATATGCAAATCTGGATATATTGATGGCAATCGCAAGCGGCATCGTGTCCGGGCTTGCAAGCACCGGCGCACATCAAGTGGTCAAGCAGGTCATATGCAAGCCAAACGCCGCAAAACCGAATGGAAAAGACGATAGCAGCCAATAATAAAAAAAGCCCGCTCCAGAAATGGGGCGGGCTTTTTTTATATAGATCATTCTGCAAAGCCGTTTTCCACTATCAATTCTTCAAGCGCCGAAACGAGCTCATCTACCGCCTCTTTAACAGGGGAGCTCATTTTTGCCCCGAATGCGGTGCTGGCCGGCTGGACGCCCAGGATGGTGGTCTGGCACGCGATTTCTTTGCTGAGATACTCAAGCATGACCTTCAGCGGCAGCATGTGGGTGCTGAAGGAAACGCCCGAAACGGCGCATGGCTGGATGGAAGAGATGGCGCCCGGCTGTTCCATGAAGTCTGCGGCGTCTATGAGGATGAGATGGCTTGGGCTAAAACGCTTGATTTCCCCGGTATAATTTTCGGGGGCTGTTTCTCCTGAATATACCATCAGGCGGGTAGTCCCCGCTTCCCCGAAGCGCTTTATCAATCGGTCTGCCACTTCAGTGCCGGCGCAATCGTCGGCCTTCAGGCGGGAGCCCGCGCCGAGGATAGCCAACTTCTCTACGCCTTCCAAACGTTCAGCTAAATATTGCTTCAGCTCTATCATCAGATATCCACCGTCAGGTCTTTGCGATCGTAAACAGCAAGTTCGAATTCGGGCGAGGTGCGCAGGGCCTGCCTGACGCAGGAATCGCAGCACTGCCCGCAGTAAATGCATTTATCCAGATGGACGACCGCCTTATATTTTTTCTCGCCCACCTTTATTATCTCGATGGCGCCTGAGGGACAGTCCCTGACGCAAAGCATGCACCCGACGCACTTGGACGGATCGAAAACCAGCTTGCCCCTGAAGTCGCTGGGCACCACAACTTTTTGATAGGGGTAGGATATGGTCGCCGGTTTTGTAAAAAGCCCTTTGAGTGCCAGAGGAAGCATTTTTCCCGTTTTCATAATTGCACAAACCCTTTCACGATAAGGTCAATCAATATCTGAACCAGCGCCAGCGGCGTCAATACCCGCCAGCAGAACCTGACCATCTGTTCTATCCGAAGCCGCGCCATCACTGAGCGGAAGAGGGCGAGCAGGAACACGACGAAAAGCGTTTTGATCACAAAGAACAGGAAGCCAAGCCAGGGATTGGCGGAAAACAGCGGGATGAAGATAGCTGAAACCAGCGCCGCCACTACCACCATTTCTATATCAATGGTCATCCTGAAGAGCGCCAGCAGCCGCCCGCCGTATTCTGTGAAGGCGCCCGCAACGATCTCGGTCTCGGCTTCGGGGATATCAAAGGGAACACGCTCCAGCTTGCCTTGCGCTGCGATCATCGCTGCGACGAACCCGGGGATATTTACGAGCGCATAGATGGGGTTGGCGGCATAGAAGGCGGAGACTCCGCTCAGGGACCACGTACCCGCCAGCAGCGCAGGCCCAAGGATGGCCATGAGAAGAGGCACTTCGTAGGCAAAAAGCTGTGTCAGCACCCGTACGGAGCCCAGTGTGGAATACAGCGAAGACGAATGCCAGCCCCCTAAGAAAAACGTCAGCGTAGGGATGGTCAGCAGGTATAATATGACGATGACATCCCCCTCGAAAGGGAAAAGGGACTGCGTGCTCCATACAGGAATGTAGAGGGACGCCGTCAGGACAGCTGTCATCGCAAAGACTGGTAGCGATTTGAACATCCGCCTGTCCGCCTCTGCGGGAATGATCGTCTCTTTGCTGATAAGCTTCACAAAGTCTGCAAACGGCTGGAACCAGGGCGGCCCTTTACGGTTCTGAAACCTGGCATAAAGCTTTCGGTCCACAAATTCGACCGCGAGCCCGTATGCGCTCAAAAACAGGAACCCCGGAAAGACCAGTATATAAAAAATCGTCATAACCATCTCTACCCTATTTCCCTCCCAAACAGCTTGATACCCGAAAAGTCCAGCCCGTTTTCCCTGTACCACCTGATACTGTAGTCGCGCAGAGCAGGCCAATCCAGGACCGAATCACTGCCGCGGAAAATGTCCCTGACCCGGATCGTCCTGTCCGTACACGAGAAGCAGGGGTCTATCGCGGCGATGACGATAGGCACGTCGGCAAGGTAACCGCCGCTGAGCATATGGGCTACCGAGGCGGCGTTGGCCATGGTAGGGGCGCGTACTTTGACACGCTCGGGCTTATCCATCCCGTTGCTTTTGACGTAGTGTACGTCCTCGCCCCTTGGCGCCTCATACCGGCTGAAGGCCTCGCCCTCGGGGACGCGCCTGGGGAACCTCACTGAAATAAGACCTTCGGGCATGTTGTCCAAAATATATCTGATGATCTTATAGCACTCCATCAGTTCCTTGACCCTGACCAGCGTCCTTCCCAGCACGTCCGCATGGGTATCTGTGATAACGTCAAAGGGGATCTCGCCATAGGCGGCATAAGGATCATCCTTCCTGACATCCCGCTTGATGTCCGCCGCGCGTGCCACCGGCCCTGTAGCGCCCAGCCGCAGTGCATCCTCCTTGGACAGCCGGCCGACATTCAAGAACCGGGAGATGAGCGTGGTTTCTTCAGATGCGATGCCAAGATAATACTTCGTCCGCTCTTCGAGCGCGCCGATCACTTTTCTTATCTCAGCGGCTTCTTCGGGAGAAATATCCCTTCTCACCCCGCCGAGGGTATTGATCCCGTAATTCACCCGATTGCCGGTAAGCTTGGCAACAAGGTCCAGCACGAGCTCCCTGTCCCTCCAGGAATACATGAAGAGGGTGTCGAAGCCCACCTCGTGTCCGGCGACGCCAAGCCAGAGAAAATGGCTGTGGATCCTTTCGAGTTCACCGATGAGGGTACGGATAAAGGCCGCACGCCGCGGGATCTCCACCTCTGCGATCTCCTCCGCCGCCTGGATGAATGCCGTGGAATGAGCGTGTGAGCAGATGCCGCAGATCCTCTCTATCAAATAAATATCCTGCAAGTATGTTCGCTGTTCACAGGCCTTCTCGATGCCTCTGTGGTTGTAACCAAGATTCACGGCGGCGGCGACCACCTTTTCGCCATCCAGCGTGATAACGAAATTTTCGGGCTCCTTCAGCGCGGGATGCTGGGGGCCTATCGGGATAACGACCTTACCCATCCTAACACTCTCCTTCCCCTTTGATCTCAGGGACCTCCCGGTTCCAGTCCTTCCTCAAAGGATGCTGGCCCTCGGGCCATCCATCCGGCAAAGGATAGCGTATATCATCCGGTATTCCCTTAACTGATGTCCCGAGCAGGTTCATCGTTTCTATCTCGTACAGCGTAGCACCCTGGTAATGCCCCGTCACCGTTTCAAACACAGGGTCAGACTTGGGCGCACTCTGCTTCACATTCAGTACGATGCCGTCATCGCGGGCAAAATGATAAATCATCTGTATCTCTTCGCCGGCATCCAAGCCGGTTATAGTGCAAAGCATGCCGAATTTCAGCGTATTCGCTATGAAATCTACGACTTTGATAAAATCCTCTTTTGCAACCTCCAGCCAGATCCGCCGCGCGCGCTGAACCCTGCATTTATCCTCAGGGCAGCCAAGCCACTCTATCAACTGCCGCCTGACGGCCTCTTCTCTTTCCAACATCATCTATCAACCTCCAAAGCTACTGCTTCAAACTTTTCAAAAGCTTGACTATACCATCAATGATGGCTTCAGGCCTCGCCGGACAGCCGGGGATATAAGCCGATACGGGGATGACGGAATCAATACCGCCCTTGACACCGTAGCAGCCGTTGAATACGCCGCCGGAGCAGGCGCAGGTGCCCACAGCCACTACGAATTTGGGCTCGGCCATCTGCTCGTATACCCTTATCAGCCGGTCTTTTGTCTGCAGCGTGACAGGCCCCGAGCAGACCAGAACGTCGGCGTGGCGGGGCGAGCCCTTGAGCAGTACGCCAAAGCGTTCAAGGTCAAACCTGGGCGCTAACGTTGCAAGGATCTCTATATCGCATGCGTTGCACGCGCCGGTATTAAAATGAATGATCCACGGGGACTTGATCCTTGCCCAGTTGATCAATTTTTTGAAAACCATGTCCTATATTACCTCCGGAACAGAATGAGCAGCGACATGACTGCTACAAAAATATACAGCATAGCCATCCATAGTATCCCCGCAGGCGCCGTCGCAATTATAAGCACTACAACGTGCATGATAGTAAAAAAGAACGCGAAAGGGAAAAATTCGCTGTAGTCGGGCTGGACCCTATTCAAAACGTTTTCCTGCCCGCACGCATAGGCCTTCTCCTTGCCCGCAGCTTCCTTGCCCTTGGCGGAGAAGAGCCGCGTCAGGGCGGAAAGGCCGAAGGAGACGAGCAGAAAAAGGATGAACGCAACGGGTGGCAGCAGTAATATGTAATTTGTCAGACCGTCCACCAGAACTCCCCCTAACCCTTTAGATTCCTGAGCCTTTGCGTGTCCAGCGTGCCGTTATGCTCATAAACGCCGATCACGACGCCCGCCGCGATGGCGATCACCACCACCTCGATGATGATGAGCGTGATGACGAAGGCCTGCGCCAGCGCCGTCTGATTGGTCAAACTACCAGCGAGGATTAACATCAGAGTGACTGCTTTGGTAAGCACCTCGACGGCGATGAGCACCCGAATGAGGTTCCTGGATACGACCAGGCAGTAAAAGCCCACGATGAACAGCATGAGGATGGCGTCAATAAAGAAAAACGTGATAAAATTCATCGTGCCTTCCTCCCCCTAAAAAGTACTACAACCCCGAATACGCCCGCCAGGATGATGATGATCTGGCCCAATATATCCAGCGAGCGGGCATCCCATAAAACCTGCTGGACACTAAGGCCTGCGCCCGTACCGACAGCGGCGATATCCAATTTCAGCGAAGGCCATGCAAGCCACAACCCTACACCTATTAGTACCAGCAAAATCGGAAGATAAATAAACCTTTTCAGCCGGAGCCGCCGCTTGGCTGCCAGTTCCTCCTGCGTTCCGGGCTTGGTGAGACTGATGGCGCTGATGAAGATGGCTGTGATAAGTCCGGCACAGACGGACAGCTCGAAGACCGCCGCCAGCGGGGAGCCCAGAAGGAACATGATCACCGTCAGCACGACGCTGACGGCCGCAAGAGCGATTGCCGCCTTGAGCAGGTCCCTTATCATCACGGCGAAGACCGCAGATAACAGCAGCAGCGACAATAATATGACCATCCAGACATTCATACTGCTATCCAACAACACAAAGTACCTCCTAAGGTCAATAGTCTATAACTAAAACATGCCCTCATATAAGCCCCTGCGACTGCATCAGCAGGAGCACCAGCGGGAAGAGCAGCCCCACCAGCACGGTGATCCCTGCCAGGATGAGCGAAGGGACTACGGCAGCGGCGCCTGCCTCCCTGATGGACTCCAGGCCTTCCCTGAGCTTGCCGAAAAAGACCCGCCTCTGCATGATGAGGAAGTAGGCCAGCGTCAGGATGCTAGCGAGCACCGCAACGACAGCATAGAAATAGGCCCCGGCCTGCCAGAGCGCGATGACTATCAGCAGCTTGCTCCAGAAGCCCGAAAGCGGCGGAACGCCAGCAGTGGATAAAAACCCCACGACGGATGTGCCGCCCGTTATGGGCATTTTCGATGCAAGCCCCCCGAGCCGGCTCATCTGCCTTGTACCGGATCTCGACTCTACGGCTGCGGCGTTGACGAAAAGCAGGGACTTGAACGTCGCGTGGTTGAAAAAATGCAGCAGCGCAGCGGCAAATCCAAGCGGTGTCCCAAGGCCGGCAGAGAGGATGATATAGCCGACTTGGCTGATGCTGGAGTAAGCGAGCATGCGCTTGAAATCATCCTGCCGCATGGCAGCCAGCGCTCCGATCACGATGCTGACGGCGCCTAAGACCATGAAAGCCGTTTTCATGATACTGCTGATCGAAAAAACGTCGGTTATAAGCCGCATTATGGTGTAAACGCCTGTTACCTTTGTGATGATCCCGGCGAGCAGCATGGAGACTGCGGGGGGAGCCGACGAATAGGCGTCGGGCAGCCACGCATGGAATGGTATCAACCCTGCTTTGATGGAAAGCCCGGCAATGAAAAGGATCAGCGCGACGATGACCTGAGGGCTGACGCCGCCGGCAGAGAGGTTATCTGCAACCGCCTTGAAACCTACGCTGCCCACGGTAAGAAGCAGGATGGCGATCGCCGCGAGGATGAGCACCGTGGCGACGGCCGACATCACAAAGTATTTGAACGCGCCTTCAAGGGGATCGCGCTCCTTATTGATGGAAATCAGGACGAAGGAAGCAACAGCGGTTATCTCCAGGAACACATAAAGCGAAAAAATATCGCGCACCATGACCACGCCGTTCATGCCCATCATGGTGACGAGTACCAAACTTCCAAAGTAAAGCGACCGCGGATTTTCTGCGTTTTTGTCCAGGATAAGGGACATGGCAGCGATGAGCCCGGTGGTCGCAAGCACAACGGCGGTGAAAAGATCTATCTGCAGACTGGCTCCAAAGGGCAGACTGACAACCTGTGCCAAACCCTGCCAGACCATGCTCCCCGACGTCACCGCCATACCTATCTGGATGATGGCCACGGCAAGAGCAGCCCACACGGCCATTCGATTCCCGATCTTCCGGCCGGGCAGGTTTATGATGATGACTCCCAGTAAAGGTATCAGTAGAAATAGTGCCGGCACTTATTAATTCCCCCTGCCAAAAATCTGTATTATCACCTTTTTATCATATCAAAACTGCAACCAGGACAGCCAGAAGCGCCATGCCGCCGAGCGCCCACGCGATATAGAGCCGATGGCTTCCGGTATGCGCTTTTCTTATGCCAAGCGAGAGGATATTGACAAGCCGTACGGTGAATTTGTCGTAAACCCAGTCTATGCCCCTATCCACCCACCAGAGCACCTTGGATATCCCGCCCACAATGACCATGCCTATATTATACGGGTCGAAGTAGCGCAGCTCCGCCCATTTGTACACGGTTTTAAGCCCCGGGGCGTAATGGATGTGGTCTACAGCCCCAAGCCCGCTCTTTGTTCTTTTCACTCCGAAGAAGTGGTTTGCCAGTGCCAGTACCAGCACGCCGACCGAGATGCCCGCAAGCAGCCAACTCGCTGGCAGAATGCCTGCAAAGCTTTCCCCCCCGAGCTTCGCGCCCAGGACGGGCTGAATGAGGTTATTCAGCGGCAGCGCGTTGTACACGCCAAAGAGGATGCAGCCGGCTGCAATAATGATCATTGGGACGAGCATGGGCCAAGGCGCCTCGCGCACGTTGTCATGTTCAGTTCTACGCTTGCCGAGGAATGCGGCGTGCCCGAGCTTTAGGAAGGAGGCGGCGGTAAAGAACGCTCCAAGAAGGGCAACGATGTAAAACACCAGGCCGCTTTCCGCTGCTCCTTCAAAGATGAGCTCCTTGGAGAAAAAGCCATTCAATGGGGGCACGCCAGAGATGGCTGCGGCAGTAATGAAGAAGCAGGTAAAGGTTATTGGCATTTTCCGCCCTAAACCACCCAGCTTTTCTAAATCCGTAGTGCCCGCCTGTTTCTCCACTGAGCCGCCCGTCAGAAACAGCGCACTTTTGTACATGGCATTATTGATCATGTGGAAAAGGCCGCCCACGATGCCTATGGGCAGGGCGGTACCGATGCCAAGGATCATATAGCCCACCTGGCTGATTGCATGGTAGGACAGAAGGCGCTTGAAGTTTTTCTGTATCAGGGCCATCATGACCGCCAGCAGGATGGTGACGGCGCCGATGGTCATCATGGCGATGCTCATGCCCGAACCGGGCTGGAATATGAACAGGTCCAAGCTGATCCTGGTAAGAAGGTAGATACCCAGCAGCTTTTCCAGCGCCGCAGGCAGAAGCGCCATGAAAGGCAATGGCGCATCTATTGCCGCATCGGGTATCCAGGAATGAAAAGGCATGGAACCCGCCTTGCCGATGGCGCCGATCATCATCAGCGCAAAAGCGAAGCTCCCCCAGAAATCCATCGGGAGATTTATCTTATCCATGGCAGCGGTGCCGGATATGAAAACCGTTATCCCTACGCCGAGCAAGAGGCATAGGTCGGCCACGCCGTTCAATACGAGGGCTTTGACGGCTGTGGGCGAAGCCTTCTTTCCGCCCGTCATGATCATGGCAAAGAGCAGGACTAAAAGACCTTCCCAGAAGAACAGCAGGATGATGAGGTTATTTGCAAGGACTGCGCCGCTTACGAAGCCGAGAGTCAGGAGCATGTATGCGTAAAACTTCTTGGCCTGTTCATGTCCCTTCATGGAAACGACGGAGTAGAGGGCTATCAAAAACGCAAAGACGGCTACTGAGAGCAGGATGAAAGAGCTGAACTGGTAAAGCTTCAGCGAAAGATCCATACCGAACCCGCCCCAAGGCAGTACGAAATCCATGTTTTTGCCGAAAAAGAGGATGGATACAACCAGCGTCACCGCAGTTCCTATGAGCAGAAGGGCTTCCTTTACCCATTTGGCTTTGCCGGGGACAAGGAACATCACGGCCCCAAGGAATACCGGAACAAAAATTGGGAAAAGAAGCATCATATCGCTCATCTAATGACCACCGCCATCTGCTGTACTATCGTCTGGACGAATGCCGAAGGATAATTGATCAATATGCCTGCGGCAAGGGACAGTCCCGCAAGTACGGATACGCTGACCAGCATGGTGCGGGAACCCTCCCGGATATCTTCAAAGCCCGCCAGCTTGGTCTCTCCCATGAACACCATCGTAAAGGCGCGGAGAAGGTAGATGATGGTCAGGATGGCGCCTACGATGAATGCCAAAGCGATCCAGGCCTGCTCGCTGCTTACAGCGCCGCTGATGACCAAGTATTTACTGAAAAAGCCGCCGAAAGGCGGGAGCCCCATCACGGAAAAGGCACAGAAAATGAAGGTAACGGCAGTCACCGGCATGACCTTTATCAAACCGCCCATTTTGGTAATGTCCTTGGTGCCTGCATTCTGCTCCACGATGCCCGCACAGAGGAACAGGCCTCCTTTGGCGAGCCCGTGCATCAGGATATAGAGCAGGCCGCCCGCAATGCCGAGGATGCTCCCCGTGGAAAGCCCAAGGAAGATGAAGCCCAGCTGGCTCACAGTGGAATAGGCGATGAGGCGCTTTATATCCTTCTCTATGATGGCCGCGCCGGCGGATACTATCGCGCTTAAGCCGACCACGATGGGAACGACAATATGCCAAACCGGATTCATCGCAAAATTCACAAGGAAAAACCGCGCATAGGCGTATACGCCGATCTTGACAAGCACGGCTGCATGCAGCAGGGAGGTAACGGGAGACGGCGCCACGCCGGCATCGGGCAGCCAGGTGTGGAGAGGCAGCGTGGCCGACTTTGCAAAAATACCGACGAGAATCAGCGCCACGGCCCAATCAGATATCTGCACGCCCTTCATCTGGAGCATATCAAACGTCCCCGTCTGCTGGTAAATAAGGAAAAAGCCGATAAGCATCACAAGCGCGCCGAAGACGGTAACGAGGAAGGCCTTGTCTGCGCGCTTGACGGTCTCTTTTTCCCTGAAGAAACCGATCAGGCGCCAGCAGACGATGGCGGCTATTTCCCAGAATACGTAGAGGAAAATCAAATTGGTGGAATAGACCAAGCCCATCATTGAACCGATAAATAAAACAACCAGAAGGTAATACTCGTTCTGGTTGTTGTAATGGCTCATATAACCGATGGAATAAAGCACGATGATGGCGCCGATAAAAGAGGAGACCATGGCCATGAATACCGCAAGGCCGTCGCCAAGGAACCCGAATGTAAGACCCAGGGGAAGCTCTATCTGCCAGTAGTTGGCTTGCCCGCCGGATAGGGCAGATGGAAGCATCGCCGCTGAGGCAATAAACGAAACGGAAACGAGCACGAACGCCAATATGTTTCGAAAGCGGGATGACAATTTTCCTGCAAGAGGGAGAAAGAACGACCCGGCCACGGGAACAAAGATCGCCAGCGATAATAGAATCTGCCCCATCATCCTTTACCGTCTCCTTGATAGTGTAGTAAAGATTTTGCGCTTGGAGCGGCAATGAGGCCTTCAGCCAGTAGCAACGACTCCATATGCAACCACCTCATAACAATGTCATTATCAGTCCCTGTTTTCATGAAAACAGCAGGTGAGACGGCTAAAAACCCCTACACCTGCATGCATCATTGCATCAGTTAAAAAATCCAGATGCCGGATTGTTTCTGTGAACCATTGGGCTCACAACCCAGCCGTTGATTTATTACATTATAAAACTACAAGAAAAAGATTGCAACCCTGTGTCAGATTATATCTGCAATATTTGTGTAGGGAAGGGTAAAGACATATTGTTCCGCATGCCGGGTATGATATGATAATATTTGAAGAAAAGTGGAAGGAGCGTATGCTATGCCGGGAATGCATCAGTTTTTGCGCTATTGCAGGGACAGAAAGACAGGGGCGCGCTACGAGGCGCAGGAAACCCGCGATGGCAAAGGATATCGCCTTTACCCTATGGGATTTGGCAAAGACGAAGAGGTCCTCATTGGCAAGGAAGAATTTGACGAATGGTACGAATGGTGCGAAGGGACAGAACTTTTTGATATCCGCACGGATTGAAGATATCCTTTTGTGTTTTTGGCAGGGAAAAAGCCGTATGTACGAAAACTTTGTCAGGATCGAAAAAAAGCATTACGATGCCGCCGCTGCGCTTTTGGCGGAGGCATTCATGGACAACCCGCTTTTCTGCTACCTCTTCCCCGATGAAAAGACGAGGGAAAAGGTGTTGCCTCTGATCTTTCGGAGCACGGTTGAGGTCTTCTCTACCGCAGGAGACGCCTATGCGACATCTGAAAGCATGGAGGGAATATTTTTCGCGCGTAGAACAGGGGAAAAAGGGCCGGGAATTTTCACGTTCCTCCGGATAGCGGTCAAATCGCTGAAACTCATCGGGCGGGTGCCGCTCATTAAAACCATCCGGCGCGGGAAAAGGATAGCCCGCTCGACATCGGAGATGTACAGATATATCAGCTCCTTCAAGGATTACCTCTGGCTGGATATGATAGCGGTGGGCAAAAAATACCGCGGGCAAAAATTTATGAGCCGCATGATGAGGCAGATACTCGCGGGAGCCGACAATAACCATATCCCGTGCGTGCTTGAAACGGAATCGCCGGTAAATGTAGAGATATACCGGCATTTCGGATTCAAATTGGGGAAAGAGATCGCGGCAGTTGACGGAGGATTGACATATTATGTCATGGTCTATGAGACGAAGTAAGTCTCCAGCGCGGCACCCGTGTTCTTTTTAACATTTCCGTGCCCTGATGAACGCGCCTGCAAAAGCGCCGTCCAGTTCGTCCAGGTCCTTGCCCTTGATGCCGTAGCATTCCATGCTCCCTGATAAAAACTCTTCCTCTATCGTAGAACGGGTGTAGACGTGTACCGGCTCTATTGAGATACCCGAAAAACCCACCGCCTTGAGCTGCGCTTCGTACTCCCCGGCTGAGAGCGTCCCCGCAAGGCACCCGCACCACATATCGGCGTGCTTTCTCAGCCGCCCGGGTACGGGCTTCAGTGAAACGATATCTGCTACGGCCAAGCGTCCGCCTTTTTTCAGGATACGGTAAGCTTCCGATAATGCACGCGGCTTATCCTCCGAAAGGTTTATCACACAGTTGCTGAGGATGACATCTACTGTCTCATCAGGCAGGGGGATATTCTCGATATATCCCTTGATAAATTCCACATTTTCCACGCCCATTCGGGCTTTATTCTTATTGGCTAGCTCAAGCATTTCGTCCGTCATGTCCAGCCCGTAAACCTTGCCGCCCGGCCCGACATGCTTTGCAGCCATCAGGACATCAATACCGCCGCCGCTCCCCAGGTCCAATACTGTCTCGCCCTGCTTCAATTGGGCGATGGCCAGGGGGTTGGCGCAGCCAAGCGACACAGAAATCGCTTCCTTCGGCAGGGCTGAGAGGTCTTCGCCTTTATACAGAACAGATGTATCCATAAAATCACCCTTGCCCGTGCCGCATGAGGAGCAGCTGCAGCATGAGCCGGATTTGCCCTGATCTACTTTGGACGCAATCTCACCATAGTGTTTTTTAACCTTCTGCTTGACATTGAATCTCATATATTTGCCTCCTTATTTATTGACAACATTCAAACTTTGTTACTGCCTCAAGCATGAGCTGCATGCTCTCAAGCACCTGCGCACGCTTGCCTTCGGGGATCAACTGATATATTTTATCGAAGTAATCGTCCATACCCTTCTCTATGCCCTTAAACAAACTATTACCTTCTTCCGTGAGCTTGATGACCACGTAGCGTCTATTCCGGGCATCCGTCTCGCGGATGGCATAGCCCTTTTGAACGAGGTTTTCAACCGTACGGCTCAAGGTGCTTTTATCCAAGCCCATTTCCGTTGCAAGATCCACCAGCGATATGGCTCCTGCCCTGCCGATCTCCACAAGAGAATGGCACTGGGACAGGGTGATGCCGCAGCAGGACTTCCCGTTTTCGTCCACCAGGCCAAGCCGCCTCTGGATGCGGCGAATGTATTCCCGCAGCCGGCTCGATTCTTTTATCATAGGTTTCATGCACCTCCTGATATCATTGTATTATAAAACAGTTGCAATATGCAATTAATATTAAATAAAAAAAGAAATGATTAGAATACGTGAAACAGGACGTTGAAGGTAACGACGTCAAATGATACATTATATAATAATGAAACAATCAGGGGGGTGAATAGGGCATGCAGGTATCCAAACGGAGCCAGTACGCATTGGAGGCAGTGCTTTATCTTGCATTGCATATGCATACGGAACACGAAAACATCAAAGCCATCGCTGAAAAACTGGGTACGAGCTGGAAGTACCTTGAACAGATATTTATCGTCCTGAAAAGGAACGGGATCGTGGACAGCATCAGAGGAGCGCAAGGGGGATACCGGCTGGCCAAAAAGCCGGAGGAGATCACCGCAGGGGAAATCATCCGGGCGCTGGAGGGGCCGCTTGCACCCGTGCCGTGTGTGATCGAAGGGCCGGGCAGGAAACTCTGTGAACGATATGAAGGGTGCGTCACGCGCGGTCTTTGGGAAAAAATCATGCACGAAATCAACCGTACTGCTGATTTGGTTTCTATCAGCGACATGGCTGCCAGTTACCGCAAAACCGAGTACGAGGAATCGGGAAACTTTTTGATATAAAATTTTGCAAATATGCTTGACAAGATGGTACAAGGAAAGTAGAATACATATAAATCATATTGGAATAGTAATAATTAATCGGAGACAGACATGAAGCTATCAACAAAAGGAAGATACGGGCTCAGATGCATGATTGACCTTACGATACATTCGGATGAGGAAAAGGTATCCCTGTGCAACATCGCGCAGCGGCAGGGGATATCCGAGAATTACCTTGAGCAGGTATTTGCCACGCTTCGTAAGACAGGTCTGGTCAAAAGCATAAAAGGCGCACAGGGCGGGTATGTCCTGGCTAAAGAACCCTCGAAAATAACCGTCGGCACCATCTTGCGCGCGCTGGAGGGGGAACTTGTCATCATAGACGCCCAGGACGAAAGGAACGACAGCCGCGCTCAGGCCATGAAGGACTGCATCAAGGCGCATGTATGGGATAAGATCAACCAAAACATCAATAAACTGGTGGATTCCATAACGCTTAAGGATCTGGCTGACGACTGCAGAAAGAGGAACAGTGCGGATACACTGATGTACCATATATAGTTTAAATAATATACGACCAAACATATAGGAAATGTAAAGGAGCTGGATGGAAATGAACGAGAGAAAACTGGGTTTCGACACTTTGCAGGTACATGCGGGGCAGAAGCATGACCCGACCACCGGCGCACGGGCGGTGCCCATCTACCAGACCACATCATACGTATTCAATGATGCGGAACATGCGGCCAATCTTTTTGCCTTGAAGGAATTTGGCAATATCTATACCCGCATCATGAATCCGACGACGGACGTATTTGAACAGCGCATGGCCGCGCTGGAAGGCGGGGTGGGCGCGCTGGGTGTGGCATCCGGCTCCGCCGCCACCACCTACGCCATACTGAATATCGCCGGAGCGGGTGACGAGATCGTATCGGCCAGCACACTTTATGGCGGAACATTCAACCTTTTCAACTACACTCTGCCAAAACTCGGGATCAAAACGATATTCATCAACCCGGACGATCCGGAGAATTTCAGAAAGCCAATCACAGACAAGACAAAGGCCTTATTTATTGAAACGATCGGGAACCCCGGCATCAACATCATTGACATTGAGGCCGTGGCAAAGATAGCACACGAGAACGGGCTGCCGCTGATCATTGACAACACCTTCGGGACTCCATATCTCATCCGCCCCATCGAATACGGGGCAGACATCGTAGTGCATTCAGCGACAAAATTCATCGGCGGGCACGGGACTTCCATCGGCGGCGTCATCATAGATTCGGGCAAATTTGACTGGGCGGGAAGCGGGAGATTTCCCGGGCTCACAGAGCCGGATGCAAGCTATCACGGGGTGAGATATGTCAAAAACTTTGGCGCACTGGCCTATATCCTCAAGGCGCGGGTGACATTGCTGCGCGACACGGGCGCCTGCATCAGCCCCTTTAACTCATTCCTGCTGCTACAGGGGCTGGAGACGCTCTCATTGAGGGTGGAAAAGCACGTGGCCAATGCAAAGATCATCGCAGAATACCTGCAAAAACACCCTTTGGTATCCTGGGTCAATTACCCCAGCCTAAAAGGCAATAAATACTATGAACTCGCGCAGAAATACCTGCCCAAAGGGGCCGGCTCAATATTCACCTTCGGCATCAAGGGCGGCGCGGAAGCCGGAAGAAGATTCATCGAAGCCCTTGAGATATTCTCGCTGCTGGCAAACGTGGCAGACGCAAAATCCCTCGTGATCCATCCCGCAACCACGACACATTCGCAGCTATCGGATGAAGACCAAATAATTTCCGGCGTTACGCCTGATATGGTCCGCCTCTCCATCGGCATTGAAGACGTTAATGACCTGATATACGACCTTGACCAGGCGCTGGCAAAGACGGTAAAATGAGCGCGCATGAAAAACTGAAAAACCTCAGGAACTATCTAGGCAAACTGGGAAGCGTGGCCGTGGCTTTTTCGGGAGGAACGGATTCGTCCTTCCTGCTGAAAATCGCGCGGGACGTCCTCGGAGACAACGTTCTTGCGGTGACGGCAAGCTCAGCTTCCTTCCCGGAAAGAGAGCTGCATGAAGCCAAAGCATTTGCGGACAAATACGGGATTCGGCATGTGGTCATTGCATCCGAGGAACTTGATATCGAAGGGTTTCCCGCAAACCCACCGGATCGATGTTACCTTTGCAAGAAAGAACTCTTTGGGAAAATAAAACAATCCACAAGATCTTTAGGAATTCTGCATATAGTGGAAGCGTCGAACCTTAACGACCTTGGCGATTACCGGCCGGGACTGCGGGCGATAACCGAGCACGGGATACTAAGCCCACTGATTGAAGCCGGGCTCACTAAAGAGGATATCCGCGCACTTTCCAAGGAAATGGATTTGGCGACGTGGAACAAACCATCTTTTGCATGCCTGGCTTCAAGGTTCCCCTACGGTCAAACGATCAACAGGGAAAAACTGATAATGGTGGACAAGGCGGAGCAGTACCTTTTTGATCTGGGTTTCCGTCAGGTGAGGGTACGTCACCACGGGGACGTGGCGAGGATCGAGCTGATGAAAGAAGAAATCCCAACGCTGTTTGAAAAAGGCTTGGCTGATAAAATATATGCATACTTCAGTGGGTTGGGTTTCACCTTTACGGCAGTTGATATCATAGGTTACAGAACTGGAAGCATGAACGAGAATATCGTAAATTTAAGGAGAGAGTTTAATGGCGAAGATAGCAAAAAGTCTGATTGAGCTTATCGGCAACACGCCGCTGCTGGAGCTTTCCAATTATACCGCGGGCAAAGGCGTGAAAGCCCGTATACTGGGTAAGCTGGAGTATTTCAACCCGGCGGGAAGCGTCAAGGACCGCATCGGGCATGCAATGATCGCGGACGCCGAAGTGAAGGGGCTCATTAACAAGGACACGGTGATAATCGAGCCGACGAGCGGCAACACAGGGATCGCGCTTGCCTTCGTATGCGCTGCAAAAAGATACAAGCTGATCCTCACGATGCCGGATACGATGAGCGTGGAAAGAAGGAGCCTTCTGAGCGCCCTCGGAGCGCAGCTGGTCTTGACGCCGGGTGCAGAGAGGATGCCCGGGGCCATCAAGAAGGCGGAGGAGCTGGCAAAAAGCATACCTAATAGCTTTATCCCGCAGCAATTTCAAAACCCCGCTAACCCTGATATACACAGGAAAACCACGGCGGAGGAGATCTGGAAGGACACGGACGGGGAAGTAGACATCTTCGTGGCAGGTGTAGGAACGGGAGGAACGATCACCGGCGTGGGCGAGGTGCTCAAAAAGAGAAAGCCCTCGGTAAAAATCATTGCCGTAGAGCCGTTTGACTCGCCTGTGCTTTCCGGAGGGCAGCCGGGCAGCCACGCGATACAGGGTATCGGGGCTGGGTTTGTTCCTGAAAACTACAATCCCAGCGTGGTGGACGAGATATTCAAAGTCAAAAATGATGAGGCCATCAGGACAGCGAAAGAACTGGCTAGGACGGAAGGCCTGATAGTGGGCATTTCCTCGGGAGCGGCAGTGTTTGCAGCAGTGGAGATTGGTCGAAGGCCGGAAAATGCCGGTAAGACGATAGTTGTGATACTTCCCGATACGGGGGAAAGATACCTCTCAACGCCGCTTTTCAAGGAAGACTGAAAGTAATAATTCACCGACACCCCTCGGGGTGTTGGGTTCTTGCAATTGAGGGTAAGGGCAAGGCGGAGCCTAACGCTATTTTCGTAGCAATGGACAATTAATAATTCGGGGATATTGTATTGTTCTACTCCTAAGGAGAAGGATCATTTCAATTCTGCCAGGTCGTAGGGCGTTTCCTGATACACGTAATAATTCAGCCAGTTGGCAAAGAGCAGGTGGGCATGCCCGCGCCACCTCACCACGGGCGGTTTTGCGGGGTCATCCCCGGGGAAGTAATTTCCGGGTATCTCTATACCCATCCCTTTGGCGATATCCCTGTCGTACTCCGCTTTTAGGGTGAGCGGGTCGTATTCGGAATGACCGGTAACAAAGACCTGCCTTCCCCCCTTCGTCTTGACGATATAGACGCCTGCCTCACTGGATTCCGAAAGTATCTCGAGCCCGCTGACCTTTTTGATGTCAGAGCTACGGACCTCGGTATGCCTTGAATGCGGCGCAAAGAATTCGTCATCGAAGCCCCGGAGCAGCATGGTATTTTTCTTTGCTACCTTATGGCTGAAAACACCGAACATCTTTTCTTGCAGCGGGTATTTCGGCACGCCGAAGTGGTGGTACAACCCGGCCTGGGCGCCCCAGCAGATATGGAGGGTGGAATAGACATGGTGCAGGCTCCAATCCATGATCTGCTTCAACTCTTCCCAGTAAGACACTTCTGCAAAATCAAGCATCTCTACAGGCGCTCCTGTGATGATAAGCCCGTCAAAGCTCTCGCTCTTTATGTCGTCAAAAGTGCAGTAAAAAGCTGTGAGATGCTCCTCCGGGGTATTTTTTGACGTATGAGTCCGTGGATGCATCAGGGTTATCTCCACTTGAAGCGGGGTATTGCCAAGAAGGCGCAGCAACTGGGTCTCGGTGGCGATCTTATTGGGCATGAGATTCAATATGGCGATCCTCAGGGGACGGATATCCTGATGAAGCGCCCTCTGCTCTTTCATGATAAATATATTTTCGCCGGCCAGAATCCTGGCTGCAGGGAGATTATCGGAGATTTTGATGGGCATCTTGACGTCACCTCCAAATGGTATAAAACATATATAATTAGTAGTAATTATACCATCTGTTATCCAAAATGAAAACACTTTTTTGATAGCGCCAATTAGTTGCTCTTAACCTTTTCGTTTTTTGCCTGGGATGCTCTCCAAACCATCCAGACGCGCGAGGATCACATTCTGGTTATCAATGAGCAAGTCCAGCCTGTCATGAAGGTCTTTGATGATCAATTCGGATTTCAGATTGACCTTATAGTCGTTCTCGGAGCGCTCGCGGTCCTTTTGCTCCTTCCTGTTCTGGCTCATCATGATCACAGGCGCCTGTATGGCCGCGATGCACGAAAGGATCAGGTTGAGCAGGATATAGGGATATGGATCGTATCCTCTGGACAGAAGGATGAAGGAATTGAAGATTATCCAAACAACGATGCAACCTAAAAATATAAGGATGAAGGTCCAGCTGCCTGCAAACTTTGCCATCTTGTCTGCCGCCCTTTCCCTGAGCCGCAGATTTTTTGAACTTGCCCTGTTGACATCCTGTGAAACCGTTTTGGACAGCATCATATGCAGCAACTCATCGTCCCCGAGATCACTTTCGGCATCCTGAAGAATGGTGAGAAGTATCTCTTCCCTGTTTTGTAATGACATAGCACTCATCGCCCTTACTATAAGTTTAATGATGTAATGTGTTATACATATCTTTTAACAACAATATATACCGGGACGAAACGGTTTTTCAAGCCCCTGTGCCTCCAAGCGCTGCTGTAGATGTTATAATGCTAAGGAGTTATAACGCGAAGGAGTGCATAGTGGTCATCAATATCGTCAACCTCGGCCTTATTGAATACAAGGCGGCGCTTGATTT
>JAUYED010000039.1 GCA_030691525.1 Bacillota bacterium
ATGAATCGTCGACGTCTTTAAATAATTATCAACCTGAAAATACAAATGTACAAAATATGGTGATTTTAATAAATAGAGAGAGTTTTACTAGTAGTGATATTAATTCTCTAATTGATAGTGTTCGTGTGGATCAATTACCATTCATAGATATGATCGGTGAATATAAACAGGATTAGTATATTTTTTCCAGAAAATTTGTATAATTTAGTGATGAGAGGATGTGTTTTTGTTGTTTTGTTTCTTTTATTCATTTTTGTTTTTAGTGCTTTTCCAATAAGGGCTGTTTGTTATGGTCCTTATGATGGAACAATAACAGGAAGTTGTAATGAATGGGGTTGTATTATCTTACTAGATGGTGTTTATTAAACTTACAGTTTTTTCTGGATTGATGAAAAGGGTTTGTTTCCTTTTTAATTTTGTTTTTTTGTTGTTTTTGGGGGATAGTTTTGTTTGGGCATGGGATACTGGCTGTTACTACAAAGCTGAGGGTTGTCCTTGTAGTGGTGATACGATTGAATTGTACATTGTATATTTTATTGCTCGAACCTCATCAGCTCATCCCACTCAAAATCATATTCCGCAGTCTCTATTCCCCCTTCGAGCTTATCGGGGATGATGAACCATGGCCCCGGCTGTTCTTCTTCCGCGTTTATCAGCACCTGCGGCTGCTGTGCAGGGTCTCCACCCATGACAAGGAGGAAGCACATTTCCCCGCTGCTACCTTCCGCCATATCCGCTACCACCGCCGCATAGCCGGGCTTTTCGGCATGGACGAAAACGTCCCCTATCTTCATAGCCGCCGGATCCGCTTTTTCAAGCTCGTTTGGCAGGGAGGCCGTGGAAGCATATGCGTAAATGATGTTAAGGTACTGCAAGAACGATTCCTTCGAGCTGTCCGGCTCGTCCTTTTTCACCCACTTAGCATCATTCCCGTCCACTTCCACCCTGTACCCTTCCCGCCACTTATCCCAGCTGCATTCAAACTCGCTTACGAAATGGAAAGATATCTCGGGAAAACGTTCCTGTGAAAAAAGGTACTCGGCATAAAGCCGGATGATGATATCGGGGCTCTGCTGCAGGTCTCTGTCTCCGATATCCATATCCAGCACCGCAGCGTATTTGGAGGCATCCTTTTCCTTCCCGTCATAGAACAGCGCTTTTTCTCCGGAGGGTTTCAAGGGGAGCCGCCTGAGATATTCAGCAAAAGAGCTCTCTCCCGCTTCCATCCGGATAAATCCATCGGGAGCTGTAAACCTCCCTGAAAGCGTATCCCCGTTTTCTGCCGGAGGAGCCGCAGAATCCTCATGCGCGCCTGCGCTTTCTGCGGGAGCAAGATCGAAGAGCTCTCTGTACTTGCCGCTCAAAAAAAGATAGCCGGCTACGAATACAGCGAGGAAAAGCACTGCTGCAACGAAAGCCATCACTCTCGGCGTTTTCTTTTTTATCCCCCTCGCGCTCATCCTTTCAAGCAGCAGCTTAAATCAAGCCGTACCAAGCAATATTATACATGATTCGCCTTTTCATTTGATATACGATTTGCCTCAGGATATATTGAAAATAAAAAAGCTGCTTAGATCAAAGCAGCTTGGCTCAATCGCCCAGTTAATATGAAATTTCGTCTTCGTCCGGCGTTTCCAAACGAAGCACCTCTGCGCCAAGCGAATTCAGTTTCTCATCCAGATGGTCGTATCCCCTGTCTATATACTTCATATTGGAAATGAGCGTTTCCCCTTCCGCCATCAGCCCCGCGATCACCAGGGCGGCTGCAGCCCGAAGGTCGCTGGCTTTCACGTGGGCGCCGGTCAGTTTCTCCACGCCCCTTACTACCGCTATATGCCCATCAATATTTATGTCCGCGCCCATCCGCCGTATCTCATAGATGTGGTTGAAACGCTCTTCGAATATGTTTTCATTGATCACGCTGGTGCCATCCGCCGTGGAAAGAAGTGCTGTCATGGGCTGCTGCAGGTCTGTGGGAAACCCGGGGTAGGGCAGAGTTTTTATATTCACGCTTCTGGGACGGCTGCTTGAACTCACCCGCAGGTGGTCTATCCCTTCCTCCACCTGCACGCCCATCTCTATAAGCTTTGCAGAAACGGCTCCCATATGCGTGGGGATGGCGTTTTTGATCAAAACGTCCCCTTTCGTAGCCGCCGCGGCGATCATCAGCGTGCCTGTTTCGATCTGGTCGGGTATTATGGTATAGTTGCATCCATGAAGATTCTGCTGGCCTTTTATACGTATCACGTCGGTCCCCGCGCCTTTGACGCTTGCGCCCATGCAGTTCAGAAAGTTTGCAAAGTCAACGACGTGAGGTTCTTTGGCGCAGTTGAAGATAGTCGTAGTGCCTTTGGCGCGCACTGCGGCAAGCAGTAGGTTGACCGTTGCGCCTACGCTTGCGATGTCCAGGAAGATCTCCGTGCCGCGCAGCCCACCCGGGGCTTCCGCCTTGATCACGCCGTGCTCGGTGGTTATCTTTGCGCCGAGCGCCGTCAAGCCCTTGATGTGCTGGTCTATAGGCCTTTGCCCGATGGCGCAGCCACCCGGCATGACGACTTCCGCTTTGCTGCTCCGCCCCAGCATGGCGCCGAGGAAATAATACGAAGCCCGCATGCGGGACATCATCGGGTGGGATGCTTCATAGGTGTTCATGTTTTTTGCGCAGGCTGAAATGGTACCTTTTGCCTTTTCCTTGATGGATACACCGAGGTGCTCCAGCATCTTGAGAATGATGCGCACATCCTCGATATCAGGCAGATTATCAATATCGCATATGCCATCTGTCAGCAGAAGAGCCGGAAGCATGGCAACAGCCGCGTTTTTTGCGCCGCTTATGCTGATCTCTCCTGTCAGTCGTTTTCCACCATGAATCAGAAGCTTTTTCAATGCGCCGCGCCGGCCAGAATAGAAGCCAAGCCGGCTTCACCTCCTCCAATGTTGAAGAAAAGTGCGATCGTTGTTGAATTATATCACATAACCCCATGAGGGGCAACTGCGCCCCTGGGAAATTCCTAACGGCTGCAGCCGTTGCATGTGGAGCAGCTCTTTCCCTCGCATGAACTCGAAGAGCTGCCCTTCAATCCGAAGTAGCATTTCCCCTGGTAGTGCCGGATGCCTTCGCCTCCGCATTCAGGGCACGGGTATTTTTCTTGAGCGCTTTTTTGCAGCTCCTCATAGACCTTGCCGCACGATGTGCATTTGTATTTGAAGATGGGCATTTTCGCCGTGCCCCTTTTGACTGATGTCTGCCGGATAAGATACCTTTCCGGCGAAAAGTATCTTATCAAATTTCTTTTGCGCGTGTCAATTCCGCCTTTTTGAGTTACGATAACCAGCCATTAATTTATGCGCAGTGGAGAATTTTTGTTAATGGAGCAGTCCGCCCCCTCCTCCTGTCATTGCTTAGGAGCATTCGCGACGCGGTAATCTCCCCCTGATGCTTTATATCCGCTCCATAACCGCTTTCGAGAGGAACATCACATTCCCAAAAGGCAGGGGCATATATTTCAAGAAGTCTTAAACTCAGATGGGTGTCGGTGAATTATTGTGCCTGTAGTCCCGTAGGGACGAAAGGCCAATTCTGAGCCGACACCCAAACCAAAACCACCCTCCCGTTTAATAATAACTTAGGCATCCTCTTAACTCGATAACGGGAGGGATAGGGGTGGGCGGCTTCACATACCCGTACTATATCCGATGGGGTCTGGGGCTTTATCGGCAAGCCCCGAAGGGGCGCAGCCGGTACCGCCCCAGCGGGGTTTTGGGTACTTTTG
>JAUYED010000050.1 GCA_030691525.1 Bacillota bacterium
TCTTCTCTTTCTCTGATTTCAAAGTCCAGCTTAATGCTCACAGATTACGTTCCAACAATATCCCAATGCGACCCCTGAAATGGCTATCTCCTACTCAGTTCCTGCACTCATACACTGTCCAATATGTTTGACAAACCTACAGTGATGTCCATAGTGAAAATCGTATAAAGACCGGTGATAGAATTGGTTCCTTTTATCTAACAGCTTCCATCCTTTTCAATATTCTCAAAACCAAAAATGTCAGCCATCGGGATGGCTCTTTCTTCTGGCCGAAATCCCAGCCCTTGTAAGCCCTATACTCTGACTCCGGCGTAAAACGCCCGCTGCCGTCAGCTTTCGAACTGATGATCCCAACCATTTCATTCAGCCCGGGGTCGCTGATCAACCACTCAAACTGCGACAGAACATCGGCAACGCTTACGATGTCGTACCACATGGCAGGAGCTTTCAATTTCCGGAAGTCAGTCCCCATGTAAAACATATAAGGATGGCTCTCCCTGCTCTTTTTCCATAAGTCAAGCAGGGCTTCAGCGCCGACGCGGCTTTCCCTGCCGCTTTTTGATCCGCCTGCCTGTGAAAGCAGTTTCAGCATCAGCAGCGTAGCATAGGGGCAGGGGTCATCTTTTCTTCCGGGCCCTCTGAATTTTCCGAGTTCGGGAGACACGATACATCCCCAGCCGTTATCTCTGGCCAGTGACGTCAAAAACTTTATGGCTTCCAAAACCGGCGGCTCATGGCCTAAGCCGAATCTGACTAAGGAATACAGGACGATCGGAGCGTCGCATAAAGCCCATGCCCACGTATTTTCGCCGGTTCCCCCGAAATGTTCGGGAATATTCATGACAACCTGGAATACTCCATGGTCGTCCTTATGCTCCGTAATCAAATCTATGATTCTTTTTATTTCAGGGTCGTTGACTGTCAACCCGATATCGGCGATAAATGCGAGCTTATGCAGGGGGAGTTCCGCATTCCTATGACTGCTTACGAGCTGCCCTCCCCAGTTATCCAGGTCATGAAACAAACCCTGAATTTGCGGGTGCGAGATCATCCTGCTCTTTGCGTCAATAACACTTTGGTCCTGCCGGGATTGCCCCAGTAGATCCAGCCGCGTACGGTATTCGACCCAGGGTTCGCCACCCAAAAGCCAATTTATAGTGTCATTCATTGTAAAGCACCTCAAAAATATTATATAGTAACAATCCAAAAGTTTGCATTACGATTTTTTCAGGATTGCATTTTAAAACACAAAAGGGCTATGCAGCGCATAACCCTTTGCAAAACTGTAAAGTCATTAAATCTTTAAGAATCCCGGCTCCGTTTTTTCAGCTTACCAGCTGGGATTTGAGCTGCGTCATCTGCTGCTTTGCCTGCTGTACATCCATGTCCTGTGCGTCCTTGGTCTGGTAATAGCCCTTTTGTTTCATCTGATCGAAGACCCTGTACTGATTCTGGCATGTGCTATTGAACTGGTCTATGAGGACTTGGCGCATATTGGGACAGGAGGATTCGGTGATGAAGGTCGCATAGCTTTTGACCAGCGTCTTTTCCTGTTCGAGAAGGTCGTTGAGCAACTCCTGCTCGGTCATATTCGGGGTGGTATGCATCTTTATATTCCTCCTTTATTGATGGCTGCTCAGGTATTGGAACAGCCCGTCGAAGTTTTGCCTGTGCTGCAGGGAAATATCCTGGGCGAGACTCTTTAGCGTGGGGTCGGTAAAGTAGTTGGCGTACACTCCGCTCTTTTTGCAGGCGAGCGCTTCATGCTTCATCTGGTCTTCAAGGATAGTGAGGTTTTTGGATTCGATCTGGCTCTGCGACGCATTGGGCATATAAAAAATCCTCCTTTTCAAAAATCCTTCATATTTTTTACACTGGGGGCTTTTTTATTCGCGTTTTTCGGAAATGTAAACATTGCTTTCGACAACAGTTTCCCTTTCCACAGCCACGGGTTTGTTATATAATCAAAACATGGCAAGCGATGGAACGGGCGGAAGGATAACCGCCATCGAGAAGCAGAAAAACAGGAAAATCTATGATATCCATATTGATGGAGAGGCCGCGTTCACCCTGAACAATGCGGTGCTTGCCGAGATGTCCATCCATATCGGGGATACTGTGAAAGCTGAAACGCTTGATGAGCAGATCCATGCCGTCGAAAATAAATATGCGTTTGATAAAGCCCTCGGCTATCTGACCGGAGGGATGCGTACCACCTCTCAGGTGCGCGATTACCTGAAAAGAAAGGGGTTCCACCCTGGCTCTATTCAAGAGGCACTGGAGAAACTGGAACAGTACGGATACCTGAACGATGCGCACTTTGCCCAGTCTTTTGTGGAGAGCAGGCAGAGCAAAAAAGGCGTGAGCAGAAGGCAGCTTGCCAATGCGCTGCACCGGCGGGGTCTTGGCTCCGAAGACGTGGAGGATGCCGTTTCAGCCATCAGTGATGATGAGGAGATCCATAATGCTATAGAATTTGCCCGCAAATATATAAAAAGCCACCAGGGGCAGGCAGGGACGCTCCGTAAAAAGGCGGGCAGGGCGCTTTTTGCGAAGGGTTTTGCCAGCCAGACTATTTCTACTGCGCTTAAAACGGTCTTTTGCGATACGGATGAGGAAGGTGTAAACATTGATGAGGGATAAGCTCATTCAACTGCTTATCCAGAACCTGGATACCTATATCTCGGGCGAGGATATCAGCAAGGTCTACGGCGTGACGCGGGCGGCCATCTGGAAGCATATCCAGCTGCTGAAGGCGCAGGGGTGCGATATCGTATGCACGCCGCATAGGGGGTACAAGCTCCGCTCCATGCCTGATTCCATGCGCCCCGAATTCATCATGGCGTGGCTGAGTACAAAGTATATCGGCAAAGAGATACGCTATTTTGAAAAGATAGATTCGACCAACAACAAGGCGAGGGAACTGGCGGCCTCGGGCTGCGCGCAGGGGCTTATCGTGCTGGCAGACGAGCAGGACATCGGCAAGGGAAGGATGGGCCGGAGATGGTACAGCCCCGTGGGCGTCGGCATATACTTTTCTGTCGTGCTCCGCCCCGAGCTGCACCCGTCTCAGGCGCCGCAGATAACGGTGGCCGCAGCTGTGGCTGCCGTGCGGGCTATAAGGGTCCTGACCGGCATAGATGCGCAGAACAAGTGGCCGAATGACATCGTTGCAGATGACAAAAAGATTGCGGGCATAATGACCGAGATGAGCGCGGATATGGACAGGATAAATTGGATGGTAGTGGGCATCGGGGTGAACGTAAACAATACCTGGTTCCCTCCGGAGATCGCAGAGCATGCTACTTCGCTGAAGAACATCACGGGGGCGAATTTTTCCCGGGTGCAGCTCCTGCTGACTATCTGCCACGAACTGGAAGATATCCTTGACGTCCTTATCAAAAAAGGAAATTTCCAGGAAATACTCGAAGAATACGAATCATACAGCGCCATAATCGCGAAACGGGTCAGGATAACCCGCAAGGACAGCAGCACGGAGGGGACGGTAGAAGGGTTTGACAGGGACGGCGCACTGCTCCTGAAACTGGACAATGGAGAAATAGAGCGGATCGTATCGGGAGACGTTTCGCTCAGGGGGATGAACGAATATGTATAGCGGATGGATCACGGATATCGAAGGCCTGAAGATCGGGCACAGCACGAATGATCAGGCGATGACGGGATGCACTGTTGTCCTGTGCGAAGAAGGCGCAGTCGGCGGCGTAGAGGTGAGGGGCGGCGCCCCGGGCACGCGGGAGACCGATCTGCTCCGCGCAGGCTGCCTCGTTGAAAAGATCCACGCTGTAGTCCTCGCGGGTGGGAGCGCTTTCGGGCTGGACGCCGCATGCGGCGTGATGCACTTCCTCGAGGGAAAAGGCGTCGGATTCGATACTGCAGGGTTCAAAGTGCCTATCGTCTGTGCCGCCGTACTTTTTGATCTTTCTACAGGAGACGGCAGGGTGCGACCCGATGCTGCGATGGGGTATGAAGCATGCTTTGCGGCAAAAAGCGGCCCCGCAGAGCAGGGCAGGGTGGGTGCGGGCGCCGGTGCGACAGTGGGCAAGGCGCTGGGGCCTACTTATGCGATGTATGGAGGCATAGGAATGGCCTCTATCTCCCTCCAGTGCGGGGCAAAGGTGGCCGCAGTTATGGCGGTCAACGCGCTTGGGGATGTGATAGATTATCAGACCGGCAGCATCCTGGCCGGGGCTATTGATAATACGACGGGAAAATTCCTTGACAGCAGGGAGATATTGAAATCTTCGTGCGCATGGAAGATGGTGGGGGGCAATACCGTTATCGGCGTAGTAGCGACGGACGCGAAGCTCGGGAGCGCGCAAGCGAACCGGCTTGCCGCCATGGGGCAGAACGGGCTCGCGCTGTCCATCCGCCCTGCGCATACGCTCATGGACGGCGATACGGTCTTTGCGCTGGCTACGGGCAGAGTAGAAGCAGACATACACGCTGTTTTTGCAGCAGCCCAGGAAGCGGCCGCCATGGCCATTGCAAACGCTGTTTCCTGCGTCTGAGCATTTTATTCGAATAACGTTTCAAAGGTGAGGTACATGATCATAGGCATCGGGATAGACTTGGTAGAGATCCAGAGGATCGAAGAGGCCTCGATGAGCGAACCGTTTCTATTGAAGGTATTCACGGATAACGAGATCGCCTTTTTCCGGATGAAAAAACTCCTCCCGCAGTCCATTGCCGGCTGCTTCGCGGCCAAAGAGGCGGTAGCAAAGGCGCTGGGGACGGGCATAGGGGACGCGGGATGGAGGGATATCGAGATAGAGCACGGAGAAAACAGCCCGCCCAGAATCAAGCTTTCGGGCGGCGCGCTCGCGCTGCTTCAAAAATGCGGCGGGGAAGCCGTGCATATATCAATCACGCATAATAAGACGACGGCAGGCGCCGTAGCTGTGATCGAAGGGCAGGGGAAAAACGATGGATATTGAAAAGGCCGTGACCCCTGAAGAGATGAAGGGGCTGGAAAAACGGCTGATCGAAGCGGGCATCCCCTCCATCCTTCTGATGGAGAATGCCGCTGCCGGCATAGCGCGCGCTGTGAGCACGGAGAACCAGCGCTGTCCTGTATATATCTTCTGCGGCAGGGGAAACAACGGCGGAGACGGCCTTGCTTCGGCGCGGCACCTTGCTGCGCTCGGGTTCGACTCGAGGATCGCGCTTCTGGGAACGGGGAGCGAGCTCAAAGGCGATGCAAAGGCCAACCTTGAAATGGCTGTTGCGCTGGGGATACCCATCCTTGAAATCACGGAAGAAGCGCAGCTTGACTCCTTTTGCCAGGGGATGCAGGAAGGCGCCATCGTGGATGCGCTTCTGGGCACGGGGCTCTCCAAAGAAGTTGACGGGCTGTATAAAACGGCCATTGAGCGCATGAACAGCTGCGGGCTGCCTGTTTATTCAGCCGACATCCCCTCGGGCATAGACGGGGAAACGGGCAGGGTCATGGGCGCGGCGGTCAGGGCGGAAGCTACTATCACGTTCCTATGTGCCAAAACCGGGCTGCTGCTGTACCCGGGAAGGGAATACGCCGGACGGCTCATCATCAAAGACCTCGGCGCCCGCCTTGCCGGAACGAAGTTCCACAGGGAATTCATCCCCAGGGACGCTGCTTTTCCCTTTCTGCCGCCGAGGAAACCCGACGCCAATAAGGGAAGCTGCGGGAAGCTGGCGATAGTTGCCGGAAGCGAAGGGTTTGCAGGCGCGGG
>JAUYED010000099.1 GCA_030691525.1 Bacillota bacterium
TCCCTGATATACCTTCTCGTGTGGGGCGGAAGCAAACTCTAAGACCGTCCCAATCGCAAAACCAAAATGCTATTGTATAACTATGCTTGATACGCCCACTTGCGCTGGGTGGTATATCCGCTTATAATTAGAAACTAAGACGGCGAAAGCCCATTTTTTGAAACAGGCCGCCGCGAAGGGGCTGATCCGGATGCATGAAGCGGGCATCACGCAGGCCATATTGGAAACGGCACTGGCCGAAGCGAAAAATGCGGGCATGACGCACGTACTGGAGATCCGCCTTGTCATCGGAGAACTCTCGTCTATCTCAGAGGAATCAGTAGAGATGTATTTTGAAATTCTGAGCATGGGGACGCCGGCTGAGGGAGCGAAGCTGAAATTTACCCGCGTGCTCGCACGGCTTTTCTGCAAACCGTGCGGGAAGGAATATGAAAAAAAGGGATCAGACTTTTCCTGCCCCCGCTGCGGTGATGAAGGCGTGCTGATCAAAGATGCTGCAAGGGAGTTTTACATAGACGAAATAGAAGCGGAATGAAAGGCCATTCTTATGGAAATCATCGTTAAGAAGGATATTTTAAGCAAAAACAAGGTGGAAGCGCGGGACAACCGCGCCTTTGCACGAGAAAAAGGCTGGTACCTCGTCAACGTGATGGGCTCGCCGGGTGCGGGGAAGACCTCGCTGATCGAGATGCTGATCAAGGAACTGGAAGACAGATTCAAAACAGGCGTGATCGAAGGGGACATCGCCTCCGCCATTGACGCGGAGAGGATGGAAAAGGCAGGCATACCCGTCATCCAGATAAATACGGGAGGGGCGTGCCACCTGGACGCCGCTTCTGTCCGCGCAGGGATGGAGAAGCTGCCGTTGAGCGAGCCCGGCATCGTCTTCATCGAAAACGTGGGAAACCTGGTCTGCCCCGCGAGCTTCGACCTTGGCGAAGACCTCCGGCTGCTCGTTTCAAGCGTGCCCGAGGGGTACGATAAGCCGTATAAATATATCTCGATGTTTGCCGTGGCGGACGTCATAGCGCTGCATAAGGAAGACCTCATTGAGGCGGATGGGTTCGAAACCGCCGTTTTTGAAAAAGGGCTGAGGATGATAAACCCCGAAGCGCCGCTTTACTATACCTCTGCAAAGACGGGAAAGGGCATTTCTGAACTTACCCGATGGCTGGCTATACGCATTGACAGCCGAATCTGAAAAAACAGTTCAGGATACAAGCGATATGGAACGAAGATTGATAGAAGTCCAGGGCATCGTGCAGGGCGTCGGGTTCCGCCCTTTTACAAAGACGCTGGCAGACAGGATAGGCGTTACCGGCTATTGCATGAACATGGGCACCTACGTGCGCATCGAAGCCCAGGGGCAAAAAGATAAGCTGGATCAATTGACGCAAGCGTTGAAAGATGAGGCGCCGCCGCTCTCCTACGTAGCGAGCGTGGCTTGGCGTCCTATGCTCACTTTTGAAAGCGAAAGCGGGTTTGCCATCCGGGAAAGTGCGGCGGCCCCCGACACGGGCGTACTGCAGATGCCCCCCGACGCGGGGATATGTGCGGACTGCGCAAGAGAACTCTTTGATGTGCAAAACAGGAGGTACCTGCACCCACTCATCGCATGCACCAATTGCGGGCCGAGATTCACCATCATCGAAGGCGCGCCCTATGACCGGCAGAGAACCGTGATGAGGGCGTTCCCGCTGTGCGAGAGATGCAGAGAGGAGTACGAGAACCCTTCCGACAGGCGGTTCCATGCGCAGCCGGTGTGCTGCTTGAAATGCGGCCCGGCGCTTTTTCTGCTCGGTAAAAACGGCCAAAGGATTGCCTCGGACGACCCTATTAAATATACCCGTAGCATCCTTGCCAAAGGAGGCATCGCTGCTGTGAAGGGCCTCGGCGGGTACCACCTGGTTTGCGATGCACTAGATGATCGAGCGGTACAGATGCTCCGGGAAAGGAAAGGGCGCGAGGCAAAACCGCTGGCGGTGATGGCACCCGGCCTTGACACTGCGCGGAAATTCTGTGAGATAAGCGCCGAAGAGGAAAAGCTTCTGACTTCGCCCCGGCGCCCCATCATGCTGCTGAAAAAGAAAAAGGGTACTAACATCTCCAATGAGATAGCTTACGAGAACCCGTATCTTGGATTGATGCTGCCCTCTACAGGGATACAGATGCTGCTCCACCGCTACCCTGACGGGGGAAAAGAATTCCCCTTGCTGGTGATGACAAGCGGAAACCTCTCGGAAGAGCCCATATGCATCACAGAGGAATGCGCAGTAGAAAAACTCGGATCAATTGCCGACGCCATCCTCGCGCACGACAGGCGCATCATAACGCGCACGGATGACTCGGTTGCAAGAATCCTATCGGGAAAGATTTGCGTTATTCGAAGGGCACGGGGGATAACCCCTTTACCTGTGGCTCTCCCTTTTGACACGGGGAAAGCGCCGGATATTTTTGCGGCGGGAGCGCAGACCAAAAACACATGGTGCTTGGTCCGCAAAGCCGTAGCTTTCATCGGCCCTCATATCGGAGACCTGGACGACCTGGACGCACTGGAATCCTATACGAACGGCGTAGAGCGCTTTTGCAGGCAAACGGGCGTCTTCCCTACGGCAGCGGCACACGATATGCACCCGGACTACCTCTCTACCATGTTTGTACAGCGGTTTGCCAGCCGCATCGCAGTGCAGCACCATCATGCGCATATGGCTGCCGTGATGGCGGAAAACGGCCTTACCGGAAGCTCAATAGGCGTGATATTTGATGGCATGGGACTGGGCAGCGACGGAACGCTGTGGGGAGGGGAATTCCTCTCGGGCGGCTATACCGGTTTCGAGAGGATGGGGCATATCAATGCCATCACCATGTATGGCGGGGACAGGGCGGCCAAGGAGCCCTGGCTCTCTGCGGCTTTCTGGCTGAGGTCTATACCCGGGAAAGCGGCTGAGGCGCTGGCGGAGCGAATAGAAGGAGAAGAGCGGGAAAAGGTGGAACAGCTTCAACTCAGCGGGATCGGCAAGTACGAGACCTCGTCATTCGGCCGGCTGTTTGAAGCGGTATCGGCGATGCTCGGCATCCGGCGTGAAAACAGGTATGAAGGCGAGGCAGCAATGGCGCTGGAATGGGCGGCGGGCGAAGCAGAAGGCCAGCCGTATGATATAATATTGGAAAATAACAAAGACGGGTTCATCCTGGACATGCGGTCTGCCGTTTCAAAAATCGCCGAAGATATAATATCGGGAAAGCCGAAAGCGGAGATATCGGCGAGGTTCCACGAAACGGCGGCGGAAGCGGTGCTACTGGGCTGCCTTGAAACAAGGAAACGGACGAGACTTTCAAAGGCGGTGCTGGGCGGGGGCGTCTTCCAGAACGCGCGACTGCTTCAAGCCGCCGGTAAAAAGCTGGCTTCAAACGGATTTGACGTCTTTACTGCATCCGCCGTGCCCTCAAATGACGGAGGCATCTCTCTGGGGCAGGCGGCCGTGGCTGCAGCCCGGCTGTCGGGATCATAAAAAGTTTATTACATTACGAAATAATTGGAGGAAAGAGAAGAGTGTGTCTCGGGTTTCCCGCAAAAATCATAAAAACGGACGGCAGTGAGGCACTGGTAGATTTTCTGGGCGTGCGCACCACAGTTTCGGTAGAACTCATCGAGGGCGCCTGTCCCGGCGACTATATCATGGTCCATGCGGGCGTCGCAATAACCAAAATGCCGGAACAGGAAGCTGAAGCTACGCTTCTGGTTTTCGAAGAACTGGAAAGATTGGCAGGGGAGCCATTGAATGGATGAAAAACTGCTTGAGCTGGCCGGCACAATAAAAAAGCGGACGGGAAGAAACCTCACGCTGATGGAAGTCTGCGGCACGCATACGGTGCAGATGTAGAGGACAGGGGTGCGGCAGATGCTTCCCGACAGCGTGCGCGTGATCTCGGGGCCGGGTTGCCCGGTGTGCGTCACGCCCGCGGGATATATTGACGCGGCCGCTGAAATCGCGTTGAAAAATGATGCGCAGTTATTGACATTCGGAGACCTTGTTAAAGTGCCCGGAATCAGGACTTCGCTGGAGAAGGCAAGGGCTGAGGGAGCGGAGGTGCGCACTGTGATATCCCCGCTCGAAGCCCTAAAAGCGGCTCGGGAAAACCCGGAAAGGAAGCACGTATTTCTGGCTGTTGGGTTTGAAACGACGGCACCTGCGACTGCGCTTGCCGTGCGGCACGCGGATGAGGAGAAACTTGCCAACCTGACCTTTCTGCCGGCGCACAAACTGGTGCCGCCGGCGCTTGAACACCTCGTCCGAAATAACTGCAAGGTAGATGCTTTCATCTACCCGGGGCATGTTTCCGCCATCACGGGGATGGCGCCTTACCGGAAGCTTGCAGAGCAGGACGTCTCGGGCGTTGTGGCGGGATTTGAGGCGGAAGATCTCATACGCGCCATTTTTGCCATCATACAGGCGTGCGACCGGGGAGAAACTTTCTGCCTGAACCTTTACCCGAAGGTGGTGTCCGAAGAAGGCAATCTCATAGCGCAGAAACTGATGAAGGACGTATTTGAAGAAGAAGACGCGGCGTGGCGGGGCATCGGTTCGCTGCCTGCTTCAGGATTGCGGCTGCGGCCGCCCTATGAACGCTTTGACGCCTGGAAGGCTTACGATATCGTTATGGACGCGCGGGAACAGGAGGGCTGCCTCTGCGGGCTGGTGCTCACGGGAAGGATGGAGCCGCAGGACTGTCCGCTCTTTGGCAAAATCTGCCGTCCCGAGAACCCCTCGGGGGCGTGCATGGTGTCTTCGGAGGGCTCCTGCGCAGCAGCATACCGGTACAGCATGGGGGAAACGACATGACAGAAAAGATACTGCTCTCACACGGCGGCGGCGGGGAGATGACCGCGCGGCTCCTCAGGGAAGTTTTTTTCGAAGAATTCGGTGCGGACGAGGCGGCGCAGGATGATGCAGCGGTGCTCAGCATGGGTTCGGGCAAACTGGCTTTCACTACCGACTCCTTCGTGGTCTCCCCCGCATTTTTCAAGGGCGGAGATATCGGGAAGCTCGCTGTATGCGGGACGGTGAACGACCTGTGCTGCGCGGGTGCTGTACCGCGCTTCATTTCCTGCGGGTTCATCATCGAAGAGGGATATGAAATCAGTCTGCTTAAAAAAATTGCCCGCTCCATGGCTGAAACTGCGAAAGATTGCGGCATCAAAATCGCTGCAGGGGATACAAAAGTAGTACCCCATGGCGCCGCAGACGGCGTCTATATCAACACTTCGGGGATAGGAGAAGTGCTCCCGGGGTTTGATACCTCGGGCAGAAACGCCA
>JAUYED010000087.1 GCA_030691525.1 Bacillota bacterium
CATCGAAAGGTTTTTCAAGAACCAGTTCAAAAGGAGCTGCCTTCCCGACGGGCCGAAAGTGGGCAGCGTCGCGCTTTCCCCCCGCGGGGACTGGCGAATGCCCAGCGACGCAGACCCGGCCCTCTGGCTGGACTGGCTGTGAGCACCCGAGGTACTGTTCCCTTTTCGGCGGGGAAATGGAAACCGTGCTTGCTTCCGGGTTTACAAAAATTTGCGCGGCGGATAAACGCCCCTACGGGAAGATGTACTCGGGAGTTTAAAAAAATAAAGCATAAAGCACTTGTGCTTTGCAGCCGGGAGCAGTTATAATGATACCAAAGTAAGGGTATAAAAAACTTGATAAAATGGCGTTTCGCATGCGGAACGCTCAAAAGGAACAAAACCTTCGGGACAATGGCGTTCTGCATGGGTGGCGGTCAAAGCCATCTGTGAAGGACGCCTTAATATTATGTTTGATTAAAAGAAAGGGGTATTGTCTTATGAGCAGATACTCGAAAGAAGATCTATTAAAGCTTGTCAAAGAGAACGACGTGAAGTTCATTCGGCTGCAGTTCACGGACGTTTTCGGCACGCTGAAAAACGTGGCCATCATGTCGGACAGCTTGGAGCGGGTGCTGGACAACGGGTGCATGTTTGACGGCTCTTCCATAGACGGTTTCGTCCGCATCGAAGAATCGGACATGTATTTACAGCCCGACATGGATACGTTTGAGATTTTCCCGTGGAGGCCGCAGCAGAACCGCGTCGCGCGCATCATATGCGATGTGTACACCACGGACGGGGTACCCTTCAAGGGCTGCCCGCGCTTCATCCTCAAAAAGGTGCTGAAAGAGGCTGCAGCTATGGGCTACACTTTCAATGTGGGCCCCGAGTGCGAATTCTTCCTCTTCCATACCGATGAGGAAGGCAAGCCCACCACCATCACGCATGACGACGGCAGCTATTTTGACCTTGCTCCCATAGACCGTGGCGAAGACGCAAGGCGTGATATCTGCATCGCACTGGAGGAGATGGGCTTTAACATTGAGGCGTCCCACCATGAGGTCGCCAGAGGGCAGCACGAGATAGATTTCAAGTATGAAGAGGCATTGAAGACTGCCGACAACGTCATGACGTTCAAGCTTGTGGTCAAAGCAGTAGCGCAAAGGCACGGGCTCTATGCCACGTTCATGCCAAAACCCATTTTCGGGATCAACGGCTCGGGCATGCACTGCAACCAGTCGCTCTCAAAGGGCAAGAAAAACGCGTTCTACGACCCGAACGATAAGCTCCAGCTCAGTGCGGAGGCCTACAGCTTTATTGCCGGCATGATGGTCCACATCAAATCCTTTTCGGCCATCACCAACCCGCTGGTCAATTCCTACAAACGCCTGGTGCCGGGTTATGAAGCCCCCTGCTATATTGCATGGTCGGCAAAGAACAGGAGCCCGCTCATCAGAGTACCTGCGGCAAGCGGGGAAGCCACGCGTATAGAAGTGAGGAACCCTGACCCGGCCTGCAACCCGTATCTCGCTTTTGCGCTGATGCTTGCGGCCGGCCTGGACGGCATCAAAAAGGGCATGAAACCCGTTCCCAGTGTGGATCGGAATATCTTCCACATGGATGAGGAAGCGAGGAAACAGGAGGGCGTAGACAGCATGCCGGCTTCCCTCTATGACGCCATACTGGAAATGCAGAAAAACCCGCTGGTCAAACACGTGCTGGGAGACCATATATATGATACATACATCGAAGCCAAAATGAAGGAATGGGACCAATTCCGCATCGCGGTACATCCATGGGAGCTTGAAAAATACCTTGGTTCATTCTGATTGGGGCGATGACATATGCTTGGAACGCGGCTTTCACTTGCCTTGGGCAAGGGGGAATTTTCCGAAAAAGTGAAGTCGGTTCTGACTGGTGCGGGCTTTATGATCATAGACTCGGCCCTATCCGGCAGCGAGGCACTCAGGAAGCTCCGGATATCGCCTCCGGATATCGCCATTGTGAATTATGAGCTTCCGGATATGAACGGCCTTGAACTGGCCATCGTCCTTGCCGAGGAAGAGATCTGCCGCACCATCCTGCTCGTGCCCCGGAACCAGAAGGAAAACTGTGAGCAGGCAGCCCGGTCTTTTGACATACTTGTGCTTGAAAAGCCGCTGCCCAGGCAGGTGCTGATAAATGCGGTGGAAAATATGCAAAAGTATGAAACGAAGCTGAAGAAGCTTGAAGACGAGTTGGAAGCCCTGAAGGAAAATATGAGATCGAGGATAATAATAGACAGGGCAAAGGGCATCATCATGGGGCTTGGCGTCAACGAAAATACCGCCTATACCGCCATGCGCAGGGTGAGCATGGACAGGAGGGTGCCTCTGAAGGAGATAGCCCAGATGATCCTGGATGGCACGCTCTCGTGGAAAGAAATCAAAGGTAAGGAGTAAGAACAGCTGAGAGCCAAACTAAAATTCTTTACCGCCACTCCTTAAAGTATGGGATAGATTGACCGGCAATTTCTGCCGATTCGACATTCAAAGAAGCGAAGATGCTTTTTCAAAAGTATTATTGGAAAGCATCTTCGCCTTTTTTATTGAAATTTTGAGAGGAGGGATCTATCATGCCTGGGATCAATTCAGGAGATACCACCTGGGTACTGGTGTCAAGCGCACTGGTACTTCTGATGACGCCCGGCCTTGCGTTTTTCTACGGAGGCATGGTGAGGCGTAAAAACGTCCTCAATACCATGATGTCATCCTACGGCATCATGGGGCTGGCCTCCATCATGTGGGTCGCAATAGGGTTTTCAATGGCATTCGGGCCTGACTTCGGAGGCGTCATCGGCGGCTTCAACTGGGCAGGGCTCAGCGGCGTAGGCGGTGCGCCCAACCCTGGGTATGCACCTACCATACCGGCGCTCGCTTTTGCCATCTTCCAGATGATGTTTGCCATCATCACGCCTGCGCTCATCACAGGTGCGGTAGCAGAAAGGATGAAATACTCGGCGCAGCTTATTTTCACCCTTGTGTGGTCTATCGTGGTTTATTACCCACTGGCCCATATGATGTGGGGAACGGGCGGCTGGCTGAAGAACCTCGGGGCGCTGGACTTTGCAGGCGGGAACGTAGTGCATGTAAGCGCGGGCGTATCAGCCCTGGTGGCTTGCATACTTCTTGGCAAGCGCAAGCATCACGGGGTGTCCTCGCCTACGCCGCACAATATCCCCTTCGTGCTGCTGGGCGCCGGCCTGCTGTGGTTCGGCTGGTTCGGGTTCAATGCGGGAAGCGCGCTGTCATCGGGAGCGCTTGCAGCGCATGCTTTTCTCACCACCAATACATCCGCGGCAGCAGCTCTGCTTTCATGGATGCTGATAGAGAGGATCTTTAATAAAAAGCCTACAGCGCTTGGCGCTGCAACAGGCATAGTAGTCGGGCTGGCTGCGATAACGCCTGCTGCCGGCTTCGTGCCCATCTGGGCGGCTATCGTCATCGGCTTTGTCGTCAGCCCGCTGAGCTGGTTCGGCATCAGCTTCCTCAAGCGCAAACTCGGCTATGACGACGCCCTTGACGTTTTCGGGTGCCATGGCATCGGCTGCATATGGGGCGGCATCGCGACAGGGCTCTTTGCATCCAGCGCCGTGAACCCGGCCGTCACAAACCAGGGCCTGATCTTCGGGACAGGGAACCTGATGGTATCGCAGCTCATCGCCATCGGCATCACCATCGCGCTGGCCGGCGGCGGCACCTTTGTGATCATGAAAGTCATAGGGCTTTTCACCAAGCCGCGCGTAACGCTACGCGAAGAGAGCGACGGGCTTGACCACTCGCAGCACGGTGAATCTGCCTACCCGTCATTTACGGGTCTGGATTAACGGGAGGGAAGAAACATGAAAAAAATCGAAGCGGTCGTCAGGCCGAACCGGCTTGAAGACGTCAAAGAAGCCCTTGCCGCCATAAATATCAACGGCATCATGATCAGCCAGATCATGGGGTGCGGAAGGCAGAAAGGGTGGAAGGAGATATACCGCGGAACGATAGTCGAGCTGAATTTCCTGCCCAAAGTGAGGATGGAGATGGTCGTATCCGATAAGGATGTTGAAAAAGTCATCAAAGCCATCATCCAGAGCGCAAAGACAGGGGAGATAGGCGACGGCAAGGTCTTTGTATACGATGTTGCAGACGTCATCCGCATCCGCACAGGAGAACGCGGTGATCCTGCACTATAGAACAATTGGGAAGGGGGGCAATTGCCCTCCTTCCCATATAATCCTGCCAGATGCTATAATTATTAAAACATACAAAAGCGGAGGCATGGATTTTGAAACACGATAAAGTGGGAAATTTCCTCGAGGAATATAAGCTCACCCCGCGGTCAGTAGATACCGGTAAAACAATCGCACTGTTTATTGCTGAAATGGAAAAAGGATTGAGTGGAGAGAAAAGCTCCCTCCCCATGATTCCCACCTATATCTGCCCGGGGGGATTTGCACCGCGCTGCGAAAGCGTCATTGCCATTGACGCAGGGGGCACAAACCTTCGGGTGTCCTGCGTCCGCTTTGAAGCTGAAGGCAAACCCGTGATAGAAAACTTCCACAATCATCCCATGCCCGGCACAAAGGGGGGAATCAGCGTTGATAGATTTTTTACCCAGCTTGCTTCATATGTCGCTCCCGTTGCCGAAGGACGGGAAAAGATCGGTTTTTGTTTCTCTTTTCCTGCTACCATAACGCCGGATAAGGACGGGCGGATCATCATGTTCGATAAAGAGGTGGAAATCACCGGCGCCAAAGGGCGGCTGCTCGGCGAAGGGCTTATAGCGGCTTTGCACGATATCGGGGTCAAAAATATCAAAAAGGTCGTCGTTATCAATGACACGGTAGCCACGGCGCTGGGCGCGCAGGCGCAGCTTGCCGGGAGCTGTTATGATGGATATATGGGGTTCATCCTGGGCACCGGCACCAATACCTGCTATGCCGAAGACCGGAAGAACATCAAAAAGGAACCGGCTATTGCCAAAATGAGCGGAAGCATGCTGATAAACGTTGAATCGGGAAGCTTTGATAAGGCAGAAAGAGGCCTTATTGATATCGAATTGGACAGCCGTTCTTACGATCCGGGAAAAATGCAGCTGGAAAAGATGATCGCGGGCGCCTATATAGGAGAAATCTTCCGGCTGAGCGTATTAAAAGCAAAGGAAAAAGGCATACTGTCAGGGCTGTTTATAGAAAAAGCGGGACAGCCCTCTTTGACTGGCACCAGAGAGATGAGCGCCTTTCTTGACGACCCCTATGAGGGCTTCTATTCCGGGCTTTGCGCTGGCGAAAGCGACAGGGAAGCGCTCCGGGCCATCGCGCGCGCCATCATAGAAAGAGCGGGGAAGCTCGCGGCGGCCAAAGTGCTGGCCACCGCCCTGAAAAGCGGTCAGGGTAAAAACCCGCTGCGCCCTGTCTTCGTTTCTGCGGAAGGCACTACGCTCTATAAGCTCAAAGGGCTTCATGAGAGCGTCAGCCGTAATATGCGGCAGTACGCCGAGACCGCGGGAACTGTCAATCTCGAACTGGGCAGGGTGGAAAATACCACTGTCTTCGGCTCGGCGATCTCGGCATTCATGTAACAAAAGTTGATTAGGCCAGTACCCGCCTGGGCTGTGAGCCCTGAAATAAACAAATAAGACTTGGGTCTTGTCCGCTGCTATGAAAAACGGCGGGCACTTTTCATTTCTGTAGAAAAAAGCCCCTTTCCCAAACCAAGAACCCTCTCACAATATTTTTGTTTCTTTGGGAATAGTAAGTGCAAAGGAGGAGAGGGAAAATGGGGCTCGGCATAAAAAAAGAAATGTACGGGAAATACGGCAATGTACTTAAGCTCACAAGCGGCAAACTCGACCTCATCGTTACGCTGGACATGGGGCCCCGTATCATAAGTTTCACATATGATAAAGGGTCAAACGTTTTTAACGAAGATGTTGAAGTAAAAGTGGAGCATGCGCACGGTATTTGGCATATCTATGGAGGGCACCGGCTGTGGCACAGCCCCGAGGCGATGCCCAGGACATATATGCCCGATAACGAACCTGTGCAATACGTCGAAGAAAAGGACAGCGTCGTGCTCCGCCCCAAAGCCGAACCGTACACCCAGATACAAAAAGAAATAAGGATCAAATCCGTCAAAGACGGCGTCAGGATCACCCACAAGCTGACCAACAACAATGCCTGGCCTGTGGAACTGGCCCTGTGGGCGCTGACTGTATGCGCCAGGAACGGCGATCTGATCATCCCGCTTTCCAAAAGGCAGACTGGCCTGCTTCCCAACCGCTTGCTCGTGCTTTGGCCGTATTCAAAACCGGACGACCCGCGCTTTTCGCTTACGCAGGACTTCGTTCTTCTAAAACAGGACCCATATAGCGCAGCGCCCTTCAAATTCGGCATGAACAATGAAGACGGGTGGGCGGCATATCTTGTCAGCGGCTTCCTGTTCGTGAAAAAATACCGGCATATCATAGGGGCTACTTACCCCGACTTCGGCGCGTCAACCGAGGCCTATGCTGCGGAATGGGGCATGGAAGTGGGAACGCTCTCACCGGTGGCGGTCGTGCAGCCGGGGCAGGCACTTGAACACGAGGAAACATGGCACCTGATGGAAGCAGAAAAGCTTTTGCCCGGCGATACCGGCGGGATTGCAGAGAGAGTTTCATCATTATAGTAAACGGATAGCAATATTCGTTGATAAATGATGTTAATAGGTGATATATTATAGTCCAAATTAAAAATTTTAAGAGAGGTGTATGTTTTATGCCAAAAGATATTACAAGGCCGGAGAAAATAGACGTTGCACTCAGCCCCGATACGAAGTTGACAGGAGACATCGAATCCAAAGGGCTGATGTGCCTTGACGGCTCCATCAAGGGAAACATAAAGATGGATGGCGACGTTTATATCGGTAAAACGGGAGCAATGGAAGGGAATATTTCCGCCCGCGAAGTGCAGATACTCGGCCGCGTAACGGGAAACATCACAGCGACGGGCACGCTTAGGATGTTCAATGGAGCAACTCTCCAGGGAGATGTCCAGGTAGGCAGCTTCGTTGCCGAGCAGGGCGCAGTGTTCAAGGGCAAGTGCACCATGTCGGATTTTTCTGACCTCAAGGGCTGATAGTTTGTTTTCAGGGGCTTTTTGCATAAATCCGTTGTTGAAAAAACCATCCGGAGTGGTATTCTTAATATATCAAGAGGATGCATAGATCAGGGGGGAAGGAAATGAAAAGATCTGCCGCAGTTCTGGCGCTGATTTTATCACTGATGATGATATTCTTCCCGGGCTGCATCTCTATCGAGATCGGGACTCCTTCGCCCTCGTCCTCGCCTTCACCCAGCGCAAGCGCAGCTCCTTCGGCTGAGCCAGGCGAAGGTGTTGAAGGATTCAAAAAAATCAATCCGGGGGACCAGTACGACCTGAACGGCGACGGGACAATGGAAACGATAGCGCTTATCACCAGCAGCGCAAGCGCCCATTATACGATCTGTATTGGAGCATACGAGTATGAGGACGAGGCATCAGATATTCTGACAGGGGATATTTATGTCGCTAATCTTTTTGAAGGCGACGGTAAGCTTGAGGTATTTGTCTATACCCCCGGCCCCAGCGACGATCCTGAAACGTACTGGTATGAGCTGAATGACGGGCTTATCAGCGGCTTGGGGCTCGTACCCTTCAGTCCTGGAAACATGCAAATGTCCGGAGACGGAACGGTGACAGGCAGAGCCAAGGCATACTTCGTGCAGACCTTCATCTATGATGCGGTATACAGGCTCAATGAAAGCAGGATATTCTTTGAAGACAGGCCACAGTATGTGGATATGGATACCGACGTTACCATGCTTCAGCAATTAAAGGCCTCAGTGGGCCCCGATGACGGGTCTGCTAAGAACATAATTTTCATTGCCGGCGAGAAAGTCACACTGAAAAGGGTAGACCTGAAAGACTGGCTGGAAATCGTCAGCCGTGACGACCCTTCCAAAACCGGATGGGTCAAGGTCACCGATGGTTTTAATATTGATGGTATAAATGTTTACTATATCTTTGACGAGCTTGTCATAGCAGATTGAGGAGAGCCGCATAACAGCACGAAACTGGATCCCGGAGAACATATCTTCGGGATCCGTTTTTGCATATAACAAATAACTTATACATGGCAAACCCCTGCGCGATCATGTATAATAAATGAGCGTATAAAGACATAAGATTAATTGGGGGATCGCAAGATATGAAAGTAAGAAAAGCCATCATACCGGCGGCTGGGCTGGGGACGCGGTTCCTGCCCGCGACCAAAGCGCAGCCCAAAGAGATGCTCCCCATCGTGGATAAGCCTACTATTCAATATATCGTCGAAGAGGCCGTAGCTTCAGGGATCGAAGACATCATCATCGTCACCGGGCGGAGCAAGCGCGCCATCGAAGACCATTTTGATAAATCCTATGAGCTGGAAGCGGTGCTGAGCAATAAAAAAGACGAAGAGCTTCTCGGCCTCGTCCAGGACATTTCCAACATGGTGGATATACACTATATACGGCAGAAGGAGCCGCGTGGGCTGGGGCACGCCATATACTGTGCACGAAATTTCATCGGCAACGAACCCTTCGCCGTGCTTCTCGGAGACGACCTGGTGGTATCTGAACAGCCGGGCCTGAAACAGCTTATGGACGTCTATGACGCCACAGGGCAAAGCACGCTCGCAGTTTTCAAAGTTCCCATGAGCCAAGTGCATAAGTACGGCATCGTGAAGGTAGAGAAAGTGGACAGCATGCCCAAAAACGTCTTCAAGGTCATGGATATGGTAGAAAAGCCGTCCGCATCCGATGCCCCCTCGGATCTGGCTATCTTCGGCAGGTACATCATCCTGCCCGAGATATTCCGGTTCCTTGAGAATGCCGAGCCGGGAAGCGGCGGAGAGATCCAGCTGACGGACGCACTGAAAATGCTGCTGAAAAAGCACGACATCTATGCCAAAAAGCTTGAAGGAAAAGGGTACGATGTCGGGGACAAGCTGGGCTTTCTGCGCGCAAATATCGAATTCGCCCTCAGAAGGGGCGATATGAAAGATGAGTTCGTCAAATACCTCAAATCCCTTGGAGAAAAGGAATGGGAAGTGTAATATATAGAATTATACTTTCACTTTATATCTTCTTTGATAAAAGGATGAGGCAGAAGCTCAGACAGCTTATATTTTTGCACTTCTCTGCCGTTGCTCAAAAGCACCTCTATCTCCGGAGAAAATTCAGCCAGCACCTGGAGGCATATGCCGCAGGGATAAGTGATCTCCCCTGATGAACTTGCGACCGCGATGCGGGCAAAATCCCTCTCTCCTTCTGATATGGCCTTATATACCGCAGTGCGCTCGCCGCAGACCGCTGCCCCATATGAAGCGTTTTCCACGTTGCAGCCGGTATATACGCGCCCGCTTCTGCCAAGAAGGGCTGCCCCCACCCTGAAATGTGAATATGGAGCATAAGCGTTTTCCTGTGCTTGTTTCGCCAAAACGATCAATTTCTCATCCGTCAAGCCATATCCCTCCCTTGTTTCATTCAAACCTGTGTATGCCTTTCCTGTCCACCGTCCCATAGACAATAGGGCGCGGACAGGGTTTTTCTTTTGAAATATCAAATGCGCAGCAAACCATTTCTCTTGCTTCGGGCAGGTTCTTTTCATCGTTAACATATAGAAGCGCTATCTCTTCGCCGGCCACCGCATGATCTCCCGCACGCTTTTTCAAAATGATGCCGGCGGAATGGTCTATCCTGTCTTCCTTCTTCTCACGCCCCGCCCCGAGAAGCATCGCCGCCAAACCTACCTGTTTCGCGTTGACAGATCGAATATATCCCTCTTTCGGGCAAAGGACGGAAATTTTCTGTGAAGCATGTATGAATCGCCTCTCATCCTCAAGTACGGTGTCGTCCCCGCCTTCAGCGCGTATCATCTCACGGAATTTGGCGTACGCCGCACCGCTTTCCATCGCCTTGCCGATCATCGCATCCACATTTTCTCCGGCAAATCCGGAAGCAATGAGCATATGCTGTGCAAGGAGCCGGCTCACCTGCCAGAGAGGGGCATGATAAAGGCGGCCTTTCAGTGCGTCTACCGCTTCCATGACTTCAAGGGCATTGCCTACAGCGCTGCCCAGCGGCTCGTCCATGTCCGTTACTATCGCGATGACTGTCATACCCGCCATGATACCGATATCCACCATCTCTTTGGCAAGAGCAAATGCGCTTTCAGGGTCGCGCATGAAAGCGCCGCTTCCAGTTTTGACGTCCAGCACGACGGCGCCGCAGCCCGCGGCGATCTTTTTGCTCATGATGGAGCTGGCGATGAGAGCCACACAGTCCACGGTGGCAGTGACGTCCCGGAGCGCGTAGAGCTTTTTATCCGCCGGCGCAAGCTCCGCCGACTGGCTGATAACAGCCGCGCCCACCCTTTTTACGATGTCTATGAATTCCGGGATGGAACGCTTTGCATTAAACCCGGGGATGGATTCCAGCTTGTCTATAGTGCCGCCGGTATGCGCCAGACCCCGTCCACTCATCTTGGCGACCTTTGCTCCGCATGCAGCCGCAAGAGGGACGGCGACCAGCGTGGCAGTGTCCCCGACGCCTCCGGTGGAATGCTTGTCCACCTTGACGCCTTTTATGGAGGAAAGGTCTGCAACTTTGCCAGAATGCGCCATCGCCATGGCCAGCGCAGCAGTCTCGCGCACCGCCATGCCGGAAATGCATATGGCCATCAGAAGCGCGCTTGCCTGATAATCCGCAGCTTCGCCCGATACATAGCCATTTATGAAAAAATTTATCTCTTCATCCGAAAGCTCTCCGCCGAAACGTTTTTTATAAATGATATCGTACATGCGCATATTAAAAGCCCCCATGCAGTTTTTTTGCATCGCACATAAAAATTATACCATCTTTTTCAACAGGCCAACAAACTGGATGGGCGATTTGATGCATTGATTAAACGGCCTCGCTGATGTTAGAATAAAAAAACTGGAATATGTCCAAATTGACAGGTGAAAAAATGAATGCGATAGAGATAGCAAAGCTCATAGACCACACCCTGCTCAAACCCGACGCCACACGGGAAGATGTGTACCGCCTTTGCTATGAGGCCGTGGAGTACGGCTTTTTCGCCGTGTGCGTCAATTCTGTAATGGCGGGAGTGGCCGCGAAGGCGCTGGAAGGGACGGGCATAATCACATGCTCCGTCGCCGGCTTTCCTTTCGGCGCGCAGCCCGCCAAAGCCAAGGCGTATGAAGCGGCGCGGGCTTTGGAGATGGGGGCAGGGGAGATAGACATGGTCATGAATATCGGCGCCGCCAAAGAAGGAGACTGGGACCTTGTCCGGGAGGATATCGCCGCCGTTGTAGGGGCCGTGAAAGGCGCCGGCGTCAAGGTCATCCTGGAGAACTGTCTGCTGACGGATATGGAGAAAGTCAAGGCGTGCATCGAAGCGATGCATGCGGGCGCCTGCTTCGTCAAAACTTCCACGGGATTCAGCAAAGGCGGCGCGACTTTGGAAGACGTGAAGCTGATGAGAAAAACAGTGGGGGAAAATATGGGCGTCAAGGCCGCAGGCGGCATCAGGGACTATGCAACAGCTATGGCCATGATAAAAGCCGGTGCAAACCGCCTCGGCACCAGCGCGGGCGTCGCCATCATCAGGGGAGCGTTGGAAAGCGGAGATTAATGAAGCAGAAAAAGGGCCGCTTGAAATCACAGTTCATCCGGATAAAAGCTCAAACCCCCTCCGGCATTGTGCCAAAGGGGGTTTGGCTTCTAAAAGGTCAACGTCAATGATACTCTATTGGATATTGAAGTCCTTTTTCTGCAAATTATCATAGTACCCTGCTGCCGGGCTGAAATCCGTTATCGGGTTTCCGGCCAAGTATAAATTTTTCAAGTTTTTCAGCCCCGATAATGCGCTTATGCCGCTGATCTTATTATTCCTTAAGTCTAATCCCTCCAGGTTTTTCAGCCCCGACAGTGCGCTTATGCCGCTGATTCTGTTATTCCGCAAGCTTAAATACTGAAGCTTTGTCATCCCCGACAATGTGCTAATATTGCTGATTTGGTTATCCTCCAGGACTAATGTCTGCAGGTTTTTCAGCTCCGCCAATGCGCTGATATCGCTGATTTGATCACCCGATAAAAATAATACCTGGAGGTTAGTCATTCCCGACAATGGGCTTATGCCACTGATTTGATTGCCTTCTGAGTCTACTTCTTGCAGCGTATTTGACAGGTCTAAAACTTTAAGGTTAGTCAGCCCTGATAATGCGCTGATATCGCTGACCCGGTTTACGCTCAGGTCTAAGCATGATAACTTTTTGAAATACTTCAATGGCTCTATGCTTTCTATCTCCTTCTCCGCCAGTTCTAATATTTCTATTTCCGCTACATCGCTTTCGTATATATCTCCCGTGGGCTTTTGAATGACCGCCCGGATCTCCTTTTCGAGATTTGCATCGTCAAACACTATGGGGTTACCCTGACTCTCGGCAGATGGAGAAGCTGGTGCGCACCCCGCCATGGCCATCGCCAATATAATCAAAACTGCGATGGATGATAGAATTTTCTTTATCATGGTTAGCTGCTCCTTTTTAGAACTATAGGGTGCTGTTAAAGCAGAAAAAATTTTTATGTTTATTGGGCCTTCTTGCAATCCCTCCGTGTTATTCCGTATCATAGCACAGCATATGATTTTGTTCAACAAACTTATCATTGGAAGCCGGCGCGTTTGATGCTAAAATAAAAGGACGATATGAAAACCTTTGGCGGAGGTGCAAAAGTGGATACGCTCATCAAGAATGCGCTCCTTATCACCATGGAAGAGGGCAGGCAGCCCATAGAAAACGGGTGCGTCTATGTTGAAGGAAGCACTATCGCTTATGCGGGCAGCCAGGACGGGCTGCCGGAGGGGTTAAAGCCCGATGATGTGATAGACGCAAAAGGGCACGTGTGCATGCCCGGCTTCATCAATACGCATACCCACCTTCCTATGACGCTTTTCCGCGGCGCTGCAGAAGACGTCCCGCTGGATACCTGGCTCAAAGATGTTATCTGGCCGATGGAAGCCCGGCTTAATGAGGGCCATGTCTATTGGGGCTCCATGCTGGCCCTCGCAGAACTCGTGCGCGGAGGCGTCACATGCGTCAACGACCAGTATTTCTTCTGTGATGCGATAGTGGAAGCCGCGAGCCAGGCGGGCATGCGCGCCATCATCGGAAGGGGGCTGTCAGACATTGCGCTTGGAGGGGTAGAAAAGCTCCCTGAAGCCGAAGCGCTTTTCCATAAATATAACGGCATGGACGGCGGACGGATCAGAGTTTCCATCTGCCCCCACGCCGAATACACCAATTCGGTTTCCTTCCTCCGGAAATGCGCAGAAACGGCGCAGAAGCTCGGCGCCCCCATCCACACCCATATCTCCGAAACGAAAAAGGAACATGAAGAGTGCATAGCACGGCACGGCATGACGCCACTTGCGCTTTTTGATAAGCTCGGCTGCCTCGAAGGGACCTTCATGGCCGCGCATTGCGTCTGGATTGAAGATAGTGATCTGGAACTGATGAAGGAGAAGGGCGCAGGCGTGCTGCACTGCCCCGGGAGCAACCTTAAGCTCGGCAGCGGCATCGCCCGGATCGAAAAGATGCGGCAGATGGGCATCAAAGCAGGCCTTGGCACAGACGGTGCGGCAAGCAATGATAACCTCTCGCTGTGGGAAGAAATGTCGCTTTGCTCCTTTCTGCAGAAAGGCGTGAATAATACGCCCACGGCTCTGCCGGCGGAATACGCGCTGCATATGGCCACATCGGGCGGCGCGGAGGCGCTGGGGTTAAGCAAATGGCTCGGCACGATAGAGAAAGGAAAAAAGGCGGACATCATCCTCATTGATACCGACCAGCCGCATTATTATCCGAGGGCGGATATGAGAAAACACCTGGTATATTGCGGCAATTCATATGACGTCCGGCTGACAATGATTGATGGCAGGGTGGTTTTTAAAGACGGGGAGTATTTGACGCTGGATATCGAAAAGATATATCATAGTGTGCAGAAATCCGCAGAGGAACTCAGGGTTTAGGTTGTTTACTGCACGGGGGAATAGAGATGAAAAAACTCACGCTGGCCATCATCGCTTTGCTGCTTTTGCCGTTGCTTCTCGTATCCTGCTCTCCGGCTGCGGGGAGCGTGATGATTAGCTACGGTCAGGCATACAGCGGAGGCGAACCGGAAGAAAAAAACAACGTCAATATAAAGGACATATCCATCAGCCAGCAGGAGGATGACACCGTCGTAACTCTTTACTTCGTTTACGGGAGCAGGGTCTATGCAGACGAAGATGAAGCAAAGATGACCAACGTCCCCCAGTATGCCCTGCGCTGCTTAGAGTCGCCCTACCGCATAGTGCTGGATATCGAGAATATCGGGTATTGGGATTATGAAGAACACTCGCTTGCCGGCGCCGGGCTTATTTCGGGCGTCTTCCGCCAGATACCTGCCGAAAACAGGCCCTTCAGCTTATACCTTCAGTTGAACCAGAAGGCCGGCTTCAGCATCAAAGAGGATGCGGACAAGCTGATACTCACGCTCAAGGGAGAGGGCGTGGATGAAGGCGAAAAATACTATGTCTATGCCAACTGCTTTGATGAATACGTTGACGGGGACCTTCCACGGGATATATTAGATGACTTCACTCCGGTGCTTTGCGATGATTTCAGTTCCACCGTGATCATCAGCAGGGGCTTTGGCAGCGAGGATGAGGCCAATGCCTATAAGGATACGGCTGAAAAGCTGCTAACAGGCACACATCCCGGCAAAAAGATGTACGTAGCCAAACTTGCGGAAGGGCAGGCTCCTGCTTACAACGATACGGGAGAAGAATCCGCCAAAAAGGTCATAGAAATGATAGGGCGCGGTCCCACCTCCCTTCCCGTGCTGATGACCGACGGCAGATATCTGTGTTCAACTCCTGATGGCAAGCTGATGCTCTTTGCCCGCTCGATCCAATCGGAAATAAGCGGCGGGACGCAAAGCGGAGATAATGCTGATTTTACTATGGAAGCCCTCTGGACGATGGATTCAACAAGTGGCAAAAAGGCCCGGATCACGGATATGGAGTTCTATCCTGTCATGGACGCAGAGTTTTCGCCCGACGGGAGCAAGCTGGCTTTCACCACCCAGCAGGAAGATAACGCAATGGTGCTCGGGCTGTATGATATGACCACAGGGGATTTGAGGGAGTTGAACGAGGAAGGGCTTGGGAGCACCGTAGTGGGATTTGCCTGGGGCTCGGGCAACATCATCTACTGCATGAGCGGAGAGGAGGACGCTCTGCAGCCCATGAAGTACGATCTGAATATGCCCGAGGGAGAAAGGGTCTCCAGCGTCGAAGAGCAGCAGGCCGCTGCAACCGAGATCGTTTTCCTCAATGGAGACCTGTATTTCAATGACGCCGTGGATACGAAAGACAGGATCTATCGCCTCAGGCCGGATACTTTCAAAAGAGAAGAGTTCGCGGAAGGCGCAGATTTCAAAATATCGCCCGACGGGAAATGGATGGCTATCCAGGAGTCAGCAGTCACCCCCGAGGGCGAAGAATGTTATAATTTCAAGATCAAAGACATTGGCTTAGGGAGTGAAACGGTCTTCCTTGAGAACGCCAATATTTACGACTACTGCTGGTCGGCGGACAGTTCGACGCTGTACTTTTTGAGGGATGCCTCCAATGCTGAGCAAAGCGGGTATCCGATGCTGCTCTGCTCATACGCACCCAAAACAGATGAGATACCGGAAATACAGGAGATAGCCAAGCTGAAGGCAGAAGAGATCC